>CAYJTX010000214.1:0-6433 GCA_964372615.1 uncultured Bacteriovoracaceae bacterium
ATGAGATTGTACACAGAGTTGATGAAGATCAGCGTCACAACGGAAAAGACCGCGAGCTCGACCGGGCTGATTCGAAACCTTCGCGCGGGCTCCCGTGGTTCCTGAGTCTGCGGGGGCATTCCCATACTGAAATCTGATCGGAGGAATCAGGTCCATCCTTGACGGTTCCATCCTTGACGCGGGTGGGCTCGGGCGGGAAGATGACGGGGAATTCCATGGATATTCTCGGTCAGTCCTCGATCCTGGTTGCGGTTACCAGCTTTGCCTTCGGGTTTTCAGTCTTAGCGCGCAACGTCAAAAATAAACTCCACCTGACCTGGGCGTTCCTTTGCACCTGCGTGTCCGTCTGGTCCCTCATGTTCTTCCTCGAACAGGTCTGGGGGGGGGGCGTGCTCTATCGCTGGCACCTCTTTTTCAACATCTGGCTCGCGCCTGTCGGGCTGGCCTTCATCCGTGTCCTGGTTCGGATCCAGGATCGCACGAGCCGGAGGCTGCTGGAGGTCGCGACGGCAGCGGCGCTCGGGCTATCGGTGGCGCTGGTCTTTCGTTTCGAGTCGATGCCGTGGGTCCTGCAGGCGATCTACTTCGCCCCCGCGTTCGTGGTGCTGCAGACGGTGCATCTCATGTGGGTGGACCGGCGCCTTCGGCGCGGAATCAAGCGCCTTCCGAAGCTTCCCACCGTCGGGTTCGGGCGCCGGAACCTGATCTACGTGGGAGGCCTGGTCGTCCTCGGCTTCTCCGTGATGGATCACGTGCCGTGGATGGGGAGGGTCATTCCCGCGATCGGGAATATCGCGCTTTCGCTTTATATCTTCCTGCTCAGCCAGGCCATCACGCAGCAGCGACTTCTCAACTTCGGCGCGCTCGCGTCGCGAATCCTCGTGCTCGTGTTCGTCGCGCTGACCTTGACGGGCGTCTACTCGCTCCTCGTCGGCTGGATCCAGAACAGCCCGGGCCTTTTCTTCCTCAACTCGTTCATCACGTCGTTCATCATCCTGATGCTCCTGGATCCCCTGCGTTCGCTCGTCCGGTATTTCACTCAGCGACTTCTCACTCAGAAGCATCAGCGCCTCGAGAGCGTGATTCGGGATGCCCAGCGGCGTCTGGCCGGCGTGGTGGACCCGGGCGCCCTTTTCCAGGAGGTCCTGCTGGTCGTCGAGCAGACCCTGCTGCCGCAGTGGGCGGCGCTCTTCGTGCTTCGAGCGGACGGCACCAAGTTCCGAAGAGTCAGGCAGGTGGGCGACAATCCGCTGCTCGGAGCCTCCGCCGGCGTCGAGCCGAAGGCGAGCGTGCCAGCGGACGCGCTTCCTCGCGAGATTCTCGCCGGGCACACCCTGCTGCAGTACTGCGAGCGTCTGCAGAGGCGGGGTGAGCTTGCGGTACTGCTGGACCAGATGCTCGAGAACGAGATCGATCGCTCGGCGAGCCGCTCGCAGCGCGAGCACCTGGCTGGCCTGCTCCAGGGGCTTAAGGCGCTCGGTGGCAATCTGCTCATTCCGCTCTCGGAGAGCGGAAGGATTCTCGGATTTGCGATCATCCATGCGCCGGTTCCTCCCGATCCCTGGGGGAACAACTGGGGTCTGCTTCAGGTCCTGCTGCCGTATTTCGAGCTCGCGGGGCAGACGCTGACTACGATGGAAGTCTTCGTCCGGCAGCGCGAAAAGGAGCGGCTCGCGGCGCTGGGCGAGATGGCGGCGGGCCTTGCGCACGAGATCCGCAATCCGCTCGGGGCCATCAAGGGGGCGGCGCAGTATCTGGACCCGACTGTCGACCGCCCGGAGAGCCGCTTTCTCAAGGTCATCGTCGAAGAGGTCGACCGGCTCAACCGCGTCGTCACGCAGTTCCTCGACTACTCCAAGCCCTCGGGTCAGGTCGAGCTCCGGCGGGTCGACGCCTCGGAGCTGGCCGAGAGGTCAATCGAGAGCATCCGGCCCGCCGTACCGCAGGGTGTCCAGCTCGCCTTTGAGAAGGCGCGCATGGAGATACCGGTGCTCGCGGTGCCGGAGCAGATCCAGCACGGTCTCCTCAATCTCGTCCAGAACAGCTTCCGGGCGATTGAGAAGAGGGGGGGCGAGGGACGGGTCAGGGTTTCGGTGGGGCTCGAGGGGATGGGCAAGTTTCGCGAGGCAATCGTCACGGTCGAGGACGACGGACCGGGCATCAGCCGGGAGCATCTCGACAAAATTTTCATTCCCTTTTTCACGACTTCGCCTTCGGGTACGGGGCTGGGGCTCAGCATCTGCCAGAAGATCGTGGAAGCGCATCGGGGTCGGATCGAGGTCGCGAGCGAGGAGGGGCGGGGGGCGCGATTCTCAGTCGTGTTGCCGTTCGCCTCGGACGAAGGTAAGTGAGGGCCGGATGGCATCGGGAAGAGTCCTAGTCGTCGACGACGAGAAGAACATCACTTTCGTGGTGCAGGCCACGCTGGAACGGGCCGGCTACGAGGTCGTATCGATGAACGACAGCACGGGCGCGATCGCGGCGATCGACGAGGACGACGACCTCGACGTGGTCGTAACGGACCTCTACATGCCCGGACCCGGCGGCATGGACATTCTCGCGCAGTGCCAGAGGGACTGCCCGGACCTCCCGGTGGTGATCATGACCGCCTACGGAACCGTCGAGGCGGCCGTCTCGGCGCTGAAACGGGGGGCCTTCGACTTCATCACGAAGCCGTTCGAGCAGGCCGAGCTCCTCAACGTGGTGGCCAAAGCCGTTCAGACGCACTTGAGGAGAAAGCAGGAGCCGATCGCCATCTCCTCGCCCCAGAGGCCAGGCACGCCTCAGCCCGCGATCTCCTCAATCATAGGCGCGAGCCAGCAGATGCAGGAGGTCTTTCGGATGATCGGCAAGATCGCGGCATCCCCGTCCACGGTCCTGGTCTCGGGCGAGAGCGGAACGGGAAAGGAGCTCGTCGCGTACGAGATCCATCGCGGATCCCCACGCAAGGAGAAGCCCTTCGTGAAAATCAACTGTGCCGCGATCCCGGCGACTCTCATCGAGAGCGAGCTCTTCGGGTACGAAAGGGGTGCTTTCACGGGCGCGGTCACCGCGAAGCCGGGCCGCTTCGAGCTCGCGCACGAGGGGACGCTCTTCCTGGACGAGGTCGGCGAGATGCCGCTGGAGATGCAGGTGAAACTGCTCCGGGTCCTTCAGGAGCAGGAGTTCGAGAGGGTCGGCGGCATCGCGACGACTCGTGTCGATGTGCGCATCGTCGCCGCGACCAACAAGGACCTGCCCGCCGAGGTCGCGGCCGGCCGTTTTCGGGAGGACCTTTTCTATCGGCTGAACGTCGTGCCGATCCGCCTGCCCTCCTTGCGCGAGCGCCGCGAGGACATCGACCTGCTGGTGAAGTTTTTCGTCTCCGGCTTCAACGCGAAGCTCGGCCGAGACGTCACCGCGATCGATCCGGCGTGCCTGGAGATCCTGCGCGCGCACTCCTGGCCCGGCAACATCCGTCAGCTTGAGAACGTGCTCGAGCGCATGGTGTTGATGGGTGACGGGCAGACGCTTCGGGTGGCCGACCTTTCCGATGACCTGCTGCCTCCGTCATACCGCGCGGGTATCGCGGCGCCCGAGGGAGGAGTCCCGGGCGAGGGAGCGCGTTTCAAGGAGATCGTGCGCCACCAGACGCAGACGCTCGAGCGTGAGCTGATCGAAAAGGCGCTCGACGAAACCAGCGGCAACGTCACCCGCGCAGCCGAGAAGCTGGGCCTTTCGCGCAAGGGCCTGCAGCTCAAGATGAAGGAGCTGGGGCTGAAGCGGGCCTCCCCGTGAGTGGGGCTCCTCTGAAGGATCGAATCCTACTTTCCTACGGAAACAATCCCCGCAGCAGCATCGCGCGGTTGAGGCGGTCGACGCCCGAGATGAGGGCGGCGGTCTTCATCCCGCACTTGTACTTGTCCTGGATGGCGACGACCTTCTGGAACGCGTTCGACATGACCTCGCCGAGCTTGGCGTTCACCTCGGTCTCGCTCCAGAAAAAGTTCTGCAGCCCCTGGACCCACTCGAAATAGGAGACGATGACTCCTCCCGCGTTGCACAGAACGTCGGGGATGATGAAGGTTCCGCGCGACTCGAGGTCGTTGAGCGCCTCGTTCGTGATCGGTCCGTTGGCGCCTTCGGCGATGATCCGCGCCTTCACCTTCGAAACGTTGGAGGAGGTGATCACGCCGTCGATCGCGGCCGGGATCTGGATGTCGACCGGGAGGGCCAGGAGCTCCTCGTTCGTCATGACGTCCGCTTCCGGGTAACCCTTCAGCGAACCTTGCTGGTTATGGTATTTCTGGAGCTCCGGGAGGTTCAGGCCATTTCGGTTGTAGATCGCTCCCTGGAAATCGCTCACGGCGAGAACTTTGGCGCCCAGTGCGTGGATCTCGTGGGCCGCGACCGCGCCAACCTTGCCGAAGCCGTGGACCGAAACCGTCGCTCCCCCGTCCAGCCGGGGCGCGGGCTTTCCCTTCTTCATCAAGTGTTGGATCGCGTACTGGATAGTGTAAACGACTCCTCGGCCGGTGCTTTCGGCGCGGCCGAGCGAGCCGCCGATATCGATCGGCTTGCCAGTCACGACACCGGGAATCGCGAAGCCCTTCTCCTGGGAGAAGGTGTCCATCATCCAGGCCATGTGTTGCGCGTCGGTGCCTACGTCCGGGGCCGGAATGTCGCGATCCGGCCCGATGATCATGTTGATCTCGGTCGTGTAACGCCGGGTGAGGGCCTGGGCCTCCTGGCGCGACAGCTGGCGCGGATCGACCCGAATGCCGCCCTTGGCGCCGCCGAGCGGCAAGCCCACGAGCGAGCACTTGAATGTCATGAGCATGGCGAGGCCGGCGACTTCCGAGAGGTTCACGTCCGGGTGGAAGCGGACGCCGCCCTTGCCGGGTCCCAGGGTCATGTTGTGCTGCACCCGATAGCCTTCGAAGGTACGGATGCTGCCGTCGTCGAGCCGGATCGGCACCGAGACGATGAGAGCGCGCTTGGGGACTTTCAAGCGGTCGGCGATGTTCGGGTCGAGGTTCATGACCCTCGTGGCTTCCTGAAGCTGAAGGACGGCGTTGCGGTAAAGATCGCTCGAGTCCCAGAGATGGGAGTTGAACGACGACTGGGCAGAGGTCGACAGGGCCATCGGGATCCCCTTTCAGAAGTGCCCCAAGATTATCCGACTGGCGGGAGGGGAGGCAAGGGTCGCGTGTGCACGGGCCATGTGATAGTTTTTCCGGGAGGCGTCCATGTCGAACCAGAAGATCCGGGTAGCGGTACTGTACGGGGGGCGTTCGGGCGAGCACGAGATCTCGCTCCAGTCCGCCGCCTCCGTGATCCGAAATCTCGACCCCGACCGCTTCGAGGTGGTTCCGGTCGCGATCGACAAGCAGGGGCGCTGGCTTTTGAATGACGTGCGGCTCATCCAGGAGTCGCGCGCGAAGAGTCTTCCCGTTTTCAAGGACGCCCCTTCCGTGGTGCTGCCGCCGAACCCGGCGGCGGGAGGAGAGATCGCGCTCATCCCTCTGGGCGGATCCGGCACGGGCCGTGTCGAGCCCGAAGGCGCGCGCGCTAAGATTGACGTCGTGTTTCCGGTGATGCACGGGCCGCTTTGCGAGGACGGTTCGGTCCAGGGCCTGCTCGAGCTCGCTGACGTGCCCTACGTGGGGGCCGGCGTACTTTCGTCCGCGCTCGCGATGGACAAGGACGTCGCCAAACGGGTGGCGCGCGACGCGGGAATCCCGGTCGTGCCGTTCGTGGCCGTGCGCGCGCGCGAGTGGAAGCGCGACGCGGGCGGTATCGCGGCGCGCGCGGACCGGGAGCTGGGCTACCCGCTCTTCGTCAAACCGGCGAATCTCGGCTCGAGCGTAGGAGTGCACAAGGTAAAGGAGGCCGCGGCGCTCGCCGCCGCGATGGAGGACGCCTTTCGCTACGACTTGAAGGTGCTCGTCGAGCGCGCGGTCGACGCGCGCGAGATCGAGGTGTCGGTGCTGGAAAACGCCCAGGAGGGCGGGGAGCCGCTCGTGAGCGTCCCGGGCGAGGTCGCGCCCACGCACGAGTTCTACTCCTACGAGGCCAAGTACCTCGATGAGAACGGGGCTGCGCTCATCATTCCGGCGAAGCTGCATCCGAGCGAGATCGCGGCGGCCCGCAAGATCGCCGCCGAGGCGTTTACGGCGCTTGAGTGCGAAGGGATGGCGCGGGTGGACCTCTTCCTCGACCGCAAGTCCGGGAAGCTCTACTTCAACGAGGTCAATACGATCCCGGGCTTCACCTCGATCAGCATGTACCCGAAGATGTGGGAGGCGAGCGGGATCTCCTACAAGGAACTCCTCTCGCGGCTCATCGAGCTCGCGATCGCCCGGCATCGGCGCCGCTCGGCACTCGTGCGGGATTTTCATCCGGGCTAGAGCCAGCCCGGACGCTGGGCCATCAGGCCACCTCGACTTTTTCG
>CAYJTX010000215.1:0-1969 GCA_964372615.1 uncultured Bacteriovoracaceae bacterium
GTCGTCGGGGATGGAAAGTTCTACTGTCTCGAGATGAATACGCGGCTTCAGGTGGAGCATCCCGTGACGGAGTGGGTGACGGGCGTCGATCTCGTGGCCTGGCAGCTGCTTCTGGCATCCGGTGAGCTGCGTCTTCCGTCCGAGCCTCCGGCGCGCCGGGGGAGCGCCATCGAAGTTCGGCTCTATGCGGAGGATTCGGTATCCTTCTTGCCAGCCCCCGGGCCGATCGGCCTGATCCGCCTTCCCTCCGGCCCGTTCGTTCGCTCCGACACGACCTACTCCGAGCCGGGCGAGGTGAGCTTGCATTACGACCCCATGATCGCGAAGGTCTCGGTCTGGGCGCCGACGCGGACGGAGGCGATTGCCCGGCTCCGAGTGGCGCTCGACGAGGCGCGGGTAGAACCGCCCAAGGGCAGGAGCGGAGCGCGCATCGGATCGCTCAGGACGAATTTGACGTTTCTTCGCCGCCTCCTGCGACATCCGGTCGTGGCTGGCGGCGACACGACCACCGATCTGATCGCGGCGCATCCGGAGCTGACTGCTCCCGCCGCGACGGATGCCTCCCGAGAGACCGCTCTCGCGGTCGCACTCCACGCCATGCTGTTGAGCTCGGAGGACCTGCTCAACGGGGCCGCCGCTCCGGAGGCCTCGCGCTGGGCGGCGTCCGCTCGCCGGGAGGCCATCCGGTGAAGGGCCGCGTCGGAACGCACGAAATCGAGTTCTTGTCGGTGCCGCGGGGACCGTCGGGCTCGGTGCAAGTAAAGATCGGAACCGAGAAGATCGAGGCGCATTGGCGCCGCGACGAGGACGGACTCTGGATCGAGCTTTCGGACCAGGTGATCGGCTTCGATCTGGAGGGGGTGCCTGGCGACGACGGTACGCTGCAGTTCGGCGCCACGCAGCGCTCGCGGGGGGAGGGCCAATGGGAAGGTCTTTCGTTCCTGCGGGCGGGCGAGGCACAGGCGGCGGCGAGCGGATCAGCCCAGCGGCGCGGAGCGCGGGTGAGGGCGCAGATGCCCGGGAAGATCGTGCGCGTGCTGATTCAGAAGGGCCAGTCCGTCGAGAAGGGCCAGCCGCTTCTCGTGATGGAAGCGATGAAGATGGAGAACGAGATCCGAGCTCCCCAGGCTGGCACCGTGGTGAAGCTCGGGGTGTCGGTGGGTCAGGCGGTCGAGAGTGGCGCTGACCTGATCGGGCTTGAGTAGCGACATGAAGGACAAGAGTACCCGCCGCCCGCCCGACACTCGATCGGGAATCCCGATCGAAGAGGCTTACTGGCCGGACCAGCTGCCGCCGGAAATGCGAGTCGCGGGTGCGGACGCTGCCGCACGAAACCATCTCGGAGCGGCGGGCGAGGCGCCGTACACGCGCGGCGTTCAGAAGGACATGTACCGCGGTCGCCTCTGGACCATGCGTCAGTACGCCGGGTTCGCGACCGCCGAAGAGTCCAATCGCCGCTATCATTACCTCCTGGCGCAGGGGACGACGGGCCTTTCCGTTGCCTTCGACCTGCCGACGCAGCTCGGTTACGATCCCGATCACGCGCGGGCAAGGGGTGAGGTTGGAAAGGTCGGAGTCTCGATCGCGACGCTCGACGACATGCGAAGACTTTTTCAGGGGATCGACCTCTCGAAGGTATCGACGTCGATGACCATCAACGCGACGGCCGGGATCCTGCTTTCTCTCTACGTCGCCGTGGCCGAGGAGCAGGGCGTCCCGGTCCCGAGTCTTCGCGGAACGGTGCAGAACGACGTACTGAAGGAGTACGTCGCGCGGGGAAATTTCATCTACCCGCCGGTCGGGGACCTTCGCCTCGCGACCGATATGTTCGCCTGGTGCGCGCGCCACGCGCCGAAGTGGAACCCGATTTCCATCTCGGGCTACCACATCCGCGAGGCGGGCTCGACAGCGGTCCAGGAGCTCGCGTTCACCTTCGCCAACGCCGTCGCCTACGTGGAGTCGGCGCTGC
>CAYJTX010000215.1:1979-6423 GCA_964372615.1 uncultured Bacteriovoracaceae bacterium
CCGGCATCGTGTTCGGCGCGGTGACCGTGTACTTGGCGCTGCGCGCGGGTCTCAAGGTCCACGACTTTGCTCCCCAGCTTTCATTCTTTTTTAACGTGCATTCCGATTTCTTCGAGGAGATCGCGAAGTTCCGGGCCGCGCGACGGCTCTGGTCTCGCATCATGCGCGAACGATTTCACGCAAAGGATCCGAGAAGCGCCATGCTCCGGTTCCACTCGCAGACGGCCGGGAGCACGTTGACCGCCCAGCAGCCGCAGAACAACGTCGTCCGCGTGAGCCTCCAGGGGCTCGCGGCCGTCTTGGGGGGCACGCAGTCGCTGCATACGAACTCGCTTGACGAGGCGCTCGCGCTGCCGAGCGAGTCCGCCGCCCGTCTGGCGTTGCGAACTCAGCAGATCATCGCGCACGAGTCGAACGTCGCGCAGACCGTCGACCCGCTCGCGGGCAGCTATTTCATAGAGTCGCTCACGGCCGAGATCGAGACGCGCGCCTGGCGCTACCTCGAGGAGATCGATCGCCGGGGCGGAACGGTGAAGTGCATCGAGGCGGGTTACATCCAGAATGAGATCCTGAACTCGGCCTATGCCGACCAGCGGAGAGTGGAAGATGGCTCGCTTCGCGTCGTGGGGGTGAACTGCTTCGCGGATTCGGCCGACGTCGCGGAAAGCTCGAAAGTCGAGGTCCTGCGTATCTCGCCCGAGGTCGAGCGCGGCGCGGCCGAGAGGGTCGTCGCTTATCGCCGAAACCGCGCCGGGGCCGCGACCCGCGACGCGCTTCGGGCGCTCGCCGATGGCGCGCGGGGAGGGGAGAACCTCCAGCAACTTCAGCTTGCGGCCGTTCGGGCGGGGGCGACGCTGGGCGAGATTTCCGATTCCCTGCGGGGCGTGTTCGGCGAGTTTCGGGAGTACGCGGGGTTCTAGATCCTCTGGACGAGCTCGAG
Source organism: uncultured Bacteriovoracaceae bacterium (assembly GCA_964372615.1). Lineage (GTDB taxonomy): Bacteria > Bdellovibrionota > UBA1018 > UBA1018 > UBA1018 > CAYJTX01. The sequence goes on from CAYJTX010000215.1 coordinate 2,920, forward strand.
GGACGCGGGAAGGCCGATGGACTTCGCGACGTCGGCGATGACCACCGCCTGGTAGGGAAGGAGCGCCTCCTGCTTGAGCGTACGGGATCGCTGCGCGGCCTCGAGGACGATCTGAGGCGGGAGCTTCCCTGCGTCGAGCGCGCGCTGGATCGCCTCGTAGGCCGCGCGGCCGGCGGCTTCGGAGCGGTAGATGAGGATATCGCAGCCCGCCTGGAGCGCCATCACCGGAGCTTGGTCGGCTCCGTAGTTGTCCGTGATCGCCTTCATTTCCATGTCGTCGCTGATGATCAGGCGGGAGAAACGCAGCTCATTTCGGAGCAGGTCTTGCAGGGTTGAGCGGGACAGCGTCGCGGGAAGCTCGGGGTCCAGGTTCGGATTCACGATGTGCGCGGTCATGACCATTGCGCAGCGGGACTTGAACGCGCGAAGAAACGGCTTGAGCTCCCGCTCCAGCAGGACTTCCTTGGGCGTGTCGACCTTCGGCAGCGCGAAGTGCGAGTCCAGGTTCGTGTCGCCATGCCCAGGGAAGTGTTTCACGCAGGGCTGGACGCCGGCGACGAGATGGCCGCGAACCATCGCTGTCACCATCTTGGAAACGAGCTCCTCGGTCTCTCCATACGCGCGGGTTCCGATTACGGGGTTCCTGGGATTCGTCTGGATGTCCGCGACCGGGCAGAAATTCACGTTCACGCCGACGCTCCTGAGCTCCGTCGCCATCATCTCGGCGATCTCGAAGACGAGCTTCGGCGATTGAGTCTTCCCGATGAGCTGAGCGTCTGGAATTCGCGTGAAACCCTTGCGAAACCTCTGGACCTTGCCACCCTCATGATCGACTGCGACCCACAGAGGCAGATCGCCTCTCGACTCCTGCACCTGGTTGATGAGCTCGGCCACCAGCCCGGGGTTCTCGTAGTTCGGAGCGAAGAGAATAACTCCGCCGATTTTCGCCTGGGACAGGAAAGCCGACGTTTCGTCCGAAAGCTCGAAACCCTGGAAGCCCACAAGAAGGACCTCGCCGGCTGCTGCTTTGGCGTCTTCCAGAAGGCTCATGGTTAACGCGACACTATCATGGGGGGCGACGGCCGATCGACTCCGAAATCTCCTGCAGCGCGAGGATCGTCAGAAAGAGAGGAATACCGACCCCGACCGTCAGATGGGGCGCCTCGATCAAGTAGTCCTTGGCCTGCGAGAGGAGAGATCCCCAGGTGTCGCGTCCAATCGGCGCTCCGACTCCAAGGAACGAGAGCGTGGCTTCGGCCATGAGGCAGCTCGCGAAGGTAGCGGGAGCCTTGACTCCCAGCACGGGCAGAACACCCGGAAGAAGGTGCCGGAACGCAATGCGCGTCGGCGTCGCCCCGATGGCCCTCGCGCCTTCGACGAAATCCTCCGCGAGAAGCTCCCGGGCGCGAACGTTCATGAGGCGGGTAAGTGAGGGCACGGCGCCGATGAGCAGGGCGAAGGCGAGCGTGTCCCAGCCCGGGCCGCGGGCGGCGGCCCAGGCGAGTGCCAGGAGCAGCGACGGAAACGCGAGAAGGACGTCAAGCACGCGGTTTCCGATGAAACCTACGGCCACCGGCGCGACCGCGAGGGCGAGCCCTCCGGCGAGAGAGATCGCGGACGTCACCGCGAGGGCGGCGCCGGCGAATAGCGCGCTCAGCGCGGATGCCCGAAGGGTCAGAGACATTAGATCCCGGCCGAAGGCGTCGCAGCCGAGCCAGTTCTCCAGGCCGGGCGATGCGAGCGTCCTGGGCAGGTTGAAGCCGGTGTCGCTACCCACCAGCGCGAACGCGGCAAGGCCGAACCAGCCGAGCAGCCAGAGTCTGGGGAGCCATTGCCGAGTCAACGGTTCTCCGGTCTCGGATCGACCGTCGCGCGGGCGAGATCTCCGAGCGCCGTCCCGGCGACCGACGCGACCGCGGCCGCGAACACAGCGGCCTCGACGACCGGGTAATCTCTCTTGAGGACGGATTCCACCAGGAGGGCTCCCATCCCAGGCCAGTCGAAAATAACCTCGGTGACGAAGGCGCCCGCGAGCAAGGAGCCGATCTGGGTTCCGAAATAAGCGAGGAGGGAACCGCTTGCCGGAGCGAGACCGTACTTGAGCAGGATTACGGCCTCTCCGACTCCCCTCGCCCGGGCGCCGCGCGCGGAGCCCGTGCGCAACGTTTCGCGCACGCGCTCGCGAATGAGCCGCGCCCAGAAGCCGGCGAAGGGAAGAGCCAAGGTCAGCGCCGGGAGCGCTACGTGGCCGCCGAGCGGAAACACCGGCACGACGTAGGACAGGCCGTAAGCGAGCATCGGGCCGGTCCACGGCGTGGGAAGGGCTGCGGTCACGGCTCCGAGCAGGGTGCAGGAGTTGCCGGCGGCGCGGGCGACCCCAGGCAGCGCGCCATGGCAGGCCAGGAGGCCCAGCGGAAGGGCGAGCGCTGCGCCCACCACGACCGCGAGCGCTACGAGCAGGGCGGTTCGCTGGAGTCTCTCCCAGAGAAGGGGGCCGATTTCGTGGCGGCTCAGGATCGACCGCCCGAAGTTCCCACCCATCGCAGCGCCAGCGTCCACGAGGAGCGCATGGGCGAAGGGACGATCCAGTCCGAGCTCGGCCCGGAGCTCCTCGCGCGGAAGCTCGGTGCCGGTTTCCGCGATGAGAGTGTCGAGGGGATCCCCGGGCAGCGATCGAACGATCGCTCGGCTTGCCACGAAGGCGATCGCCACGGTCGACGCGAGAGCCAGCACCCGGACTGTCGATCTACTCATCAAGAAAGCTTTGTGCGACGTCCCGCGAGACTCGCTCGATCACGGTTCGCTGGGCTGGGATCTCGATTCGAACGGCCGCACCCTGATTGTCCACGTACCAGGTCGAACGCAGGTCTCGGTAGTTTACCGACAGCCGACGCGCCGCTGATTTCTGGGAAGTCGGGTCGGACGGCTCGATCCGGAACTGACCACTGACCGGCTGGAAGCTGAGCTCCAGGTTATCCTCGAGGATCGTGTTGAAGGAATAGAACTGTCCCGGCTTGAGCATCGTGAACCGGAAAGACAGCCAGAGCGGGAAAAAAACCGACAGGAACGACTTCGGCGGAAGCGCACGCTGGATGACCGGAAGATCCGAGTTTCCCTTTCTCACTTTCACGAGAAGGATCTTGGAGTCCCGGACGTTTCCGTCGATCTTGGTCTCCGTGTTGCGATAGGCGGAGTGAAAATTGAAGAACAGGGGAGTGAGGTCCGCGTTCGCGGTGGCGACCGACCCGAGCTGCTCCTCGTTGAGGTAACCTTCCTCGAGCTTCCAGAATTTGTTTTGGAAAACGACCTTGCCTTCTTTGAATTCGATCTTGTCGTTATAGTAGGCATAGTGGATGTTCTGCCCCACCGTGACCGTGTACCAGTAGTCCCAGTGGACGCCGTCGGGCCGCCTCCACGGCAAGGCGGGCTGGGCCGCCCTGGCGACGGGCTTCGCGGGGGCGACGGGACTCTTCGCAGCCGGTCTGGGGCTTGACAGGGCTGGAG
>CAYJTX010000216.1:0-6412 GCA_964372615.1 uncultured Bacteriovoracaceae bacterium
CAGTGAATCGGATTCTCATGCCGATGATCAACGAGGCGGTATTTGCTCTTCACGAGGGGGTTGCCTCCCTTGAGGATATCGATGCGGCGATGAGGCTCGGCACGAACCAGCCGATGGGCCCGCTCACATTGGCGGATTTCATCGGTCTGGATACCTGTCTCGCGATTCTGGAAGTTCTTCACGACGGACTTGGAGATCCCAAGTACCGGCCATGTCCGCTGTTAAGGCAGTACGTCGCGGCGGGTTGGATAGGAAAGAAATCAGGGAGGGGGTTCTACAGGTATGAGTGACTACAAGAACGTCCTGATTGAGTCGGCCGAACCCGGCATAAGAATCATCAAGATCAATCGGCCCAAGGCGCTCAATGCCCTCAACTCAGAGACTCTCTCCGAGCTGAAGGGGGCGCTGATCGCCGCCAGCCTCGACCCAGCTGTTCGGGTAGTCATCCTGACCGGCGAAGGTGAGAGGGCTTTTGTTGCGGGGGCGGATATCGTGGAGATGAAAGACAAGTCAGCCTCCGACGGAATGGCCTTCGCGCGAGCCGGGCACGAGATTGCGAAGCTGCTCGAGACCATGGCCAAGCCGACGATCGCCGCCGTAAACGGGTTTGCCCTCGGGGGGGGCATGGAAATGGCGATCTCCTGCGATTTCATCGTTGCGAGCGATAATGCCGTTTTCGGTCAGCCCGAGGTTTCGCTCGGGATCATTCCCGGATTTGGAGCGACCATTCGTCTTACTAAGTTCGTGGGGCTCCCTTGCGCGAAAGAGCTGATCTATTCAGGGAGGAAAGTGAAGGCCGACGAGGCGCTGAGGATCGGCCTGGTGAACGCGGTTCATCCAGCCTCCGAGCTTCGAGAAAAAGTCCTGGAGCTTGCTCGGACCATCAGCGGGCAGTCCGCCCTTGCTGTAGCGAAAGCGAAGGCGCTCCTGAATGAGTTCTCCGAGTCTGTGGGATTGAACGTAAAGATCGATGCCGAAACGCAGGCTTTTGGTAACCTTTTCTGTTCCCCCGATCAGAAGGAAGGCATGGGAGCCTTCGTTGAAAAGAGAAAGCCCCGGTTCCAGGGCCTGGAGCCGACGGCATGATCCATGGTTGGCCGGAAGCGGACGACTCAAAAAGACTGCTTCTTGAACAGACCCGAGAATTCGCCCGCGGCGAGGTTGCGCCGAAAGCGAAGGAGCTCGACGAGTCGGGGCGGTTCCCGGTGGAGGTCGTTCGCCAGCTCGCCGGGCTGGGCCTGATGGGGATGATGGTCAGCGAGAAGTGGGGCGGTGCCGGGATGGACGCCGTTTCATATGCCATGGCCATGGAGGAAATCGCCGCCTCCTGCGCTTCTACGGCCGTCATCATGTCAGTGAATAACTCCTTGGTCTGTTGGCCGATTGAGGCTTACGGCACTGATTTCCAGAAACAGGCGCTCCTCAAGCCACTTGCGCGAGGCGATAAGCTTGGTTGCTTTGCCCTTTCCGAGCCTGGCCATGGAAGCGACCCGGCCGGGCTCAAATGCCAGGCGAAAAAGGTCGATGGGGGCTACCGCATCAGTGGTACGAAGAACTGGATCACGAACGGCAAGGAGGCGGACGTTTGCGTCCTTTTCGCGACGACTGATCGATCGCTTGGATCGAAAGGCCTATGTGCGTTCGTGGTCGATACGAAAACGAAGGGATTCCAGGTAGCCAAGCTCGAGGATAAACTTGGCATCACCGCTTCATCGACCGCGCAACTTTTTTTCGACGACGTTTTCGTACCGAGCGAGGGGCTGCTAGGCGAGGAAGGACAGGGACTCAAGATAGCGCTGGCGACGCTAGATGGAGGTCGCATCGGGATTGCCGCCCAGGCGCTCGGAATAGCGCGTTGTGCTTTCGACGCGTCAAAGAAATTTGCGTCCGAGCGAGAGCAGTTCGGAGCTCCGATAGCGAAGCTTCAGGCGATCCAGTGGTTCATCGCTGATATGGCAACCCGACTTCAGGGGGCCCGACTGCTCACGTGGCATGCGGCCCGGAAAAAGGATCTTGGGCTTCATTTTACCAAGGAGGCGGCGATGGCGAAGCTCGCCGCGTCCGAGGCGGCAATGTGGATAACGACCAAGGCAATTCAGGTTCACGGGGGCTACGGCTACACGAAGGAATACGTCGTGGAGAGGAACTTCAGGGACGCAAAGATCACAGAAATTTATGAGGGAACCTCCGAAATACAGCGGCTGGTCATCGCCGCGCAGGAGTTCTCCAGCCTCTCCTGAGGCGCGGCGCTGGCCGATGGCTTTAAGAACGAAGAAGACGAAAAAGCGGGTATCAGGAAGGGGCGCCCCCAGGCGCGCCACCTCGATGGAAGAGATTCGCAAGGAGAGTCGAGCGTGGCATGAGCGGCTTCGAGAATCTGAGCGACGCTTTCCGCCCAGGCCCGCCCGATTCACAACGCTGAGCGACATGGAATTACCCCTGGTTTGCGGGCCCGATGATCTCGAGGTCATTGGGTTTGACTACCTGCGGGATCTCGGGATGCCAGGAGAGTACCCGTTCACTCGGGGCGTTCAGCGCAACATGTACCGGGGCAAGCTTTGGACGATGAGGCAGTTCGCGGGCTTTTCAAGTCCGGAGGATACCAATAAGCGCTTTAAGCTCCTGATGGAGCACGGTCAGACCGGCCTATCTACGGCCTTCGATATGCCCTCGCTCATGGGTTACGACGCGGACAGCCCACGTGGAGCGGGTGAAGTCGGGAAGTGTGGCGTTGCCGTGTCGTCACTGGAGGACATGGAGGAACTGTACCAGGGAATTCCACTAGGCGAAGTTACGACCTCCATGACAATCAACGGCCCGGCGATCGTCATCATGGCGATGTATTTCGCAGTGGCGGAAAAGCAGGGCGTCCCCAGGGACTGCGTTCGGGGCACGCTTCAGAACGATATTCTCAAAGAGTACACCGCTCAGCGCGAGTGGCTCTTTCCGGTAAGACCGGCCGTCAAGCTCGTGATTGATACGATCGAATACGGGACACGCAACTATCCCGGCTGGAACACAGTCAGCATCAGCGGCTACCACATCCGTGAGGCGGGTGCGACGGCGGTCCAGGAGCTCGCTTTTACTCTGGCGGACGGTCTCGCCTACGTGGACGAGACGCTCAAGCGCGGTTTAAGGATTGACGAGTTCGCGCCGAGGCTCTCCTTTTTCTTCGACGTTCATAATGATTTTTTCGAGGAGATCGCCAAATTCAGGGCGGCCCGGAGGATCTGGGCTCGCCTCATGCGAGAGAAGTACAAGGCGAAGGATCCCAGGTCGTGGGCGCTTCGTACCCATGCGCAGACGGCCGGCGTAGCGCTCACCGCCCAGCAGCCCATGAATAACGTGGTGAGAGTGGCGGTCCAGGCCCTAGCGGGGGTCTTAGGGGGCGCGAATTCCCTTCATACGAACAGCATGGACGAAACGCTGTCGCTTCCGACGGACGAGGCGGTAATGGTCGCCCTACGGACTCAGCAGATTCTTGCAGAGGAGACTGGCGTAGCTAACGTGGTGGACCCGCTGGCCGGCTCCTACTTCGTCGAATGGCTTACCCATAAGGTTGAGAAGGAGGCCTTGGAGTACCTGCGCCGGATCAACAAGATGGGAGGCATGATCGAAGCAGTCGAAAAGGGTTTTCCCCAGGCGGAGATCGCCAACAGCGCCTACCACTTCCAGCGGCAGCTCGAGACCCACGAAAAGGTAGTAGTGGGCGTGAATAAGTACCAGGGGAGTGAGGGTCAGAGGCCGATAGAAACGCTTTATATCGATCGAGGGGTAGAGAAGGGGCAGATCCAGAAACTAGCCGCTCTTCGGAAGAAGCGGTCTCAGTCCGCCGTGGACGCAGCGCTCATTCATGTAAAGGACACCGCAAGGAGCGGCGCGAATCTTTGCGGCCCGATCGTGGAGGCAGTCAAGACGTACGCCACTCTCCAGGAGATTTGCGACGCACTCAGATCGGTTTACGGCGTCTATCGGGATACGGGGAAATTTTGAACTTATGAAGGCTCCAGGCATATCAGACAAGAGGAAGATCAGGGTACTGGTGGCGAAGCCCGGGCTCGATGGCCACGATCGTGGCGCCAAAGTAATTGCCAGGGCGCTTCGCGACGCCGGATTCGAGGTCGTCTATACGGGTCTTCACCAGACTCCGGATATGGTCGTCAATGCGGCGGTAGAGGAAGACGTCCATGTAGTAGGATTGAGTATTCTGTCGGGGGCGCATAATGCGCTTGTTCCGGAGATTATTGAAGGCATTCGAAAGGCCGGACTTACAGACGTTCTCTTCGTCGTCGGCGGAATCATACCCGACGAAGACATCCCCGAGCTGAAGAAACTGGGCGTTCATACGGTTTTTACTCCCGGCACAAGCCTGGGCGAGGTGGTGAAGTTCATCCGCGAGAATGCCCCAGTGAGAGCCAGTTAATGCCATTAAGAGGATGAAGAGGAGTGTTGAGGGGCCTGAGAGTCCTTGCATGTGCGGTTATCTGCGTAGCCGCGATCGCGTTGACTCGCGACACTCGGTACCAGGGACAGGATTTCGAGGTTGTCTGGAGAGCGGGCCGGGCCCTTCTCGGTGGGAATGACCCGTACGCCATTTCGATCGCTCCGGGGATGGTTTTCAAGTACCCACCCTGGATCCTTCCTCTCATACTCCCCCTGGCGGTTCCCCCAGTTGAGGTTGCGAAGTGGATCTGGGGAGGGATCCAAGTCCTTTCGCTTCTCTCGGTCTGTGTGTGGCTCCGGCGCGAAGCACGGTGTCGGATCTGGCTGATAGGGGCTGTGGGCGCTGCTTTCTGGGGGATCTGGGTGGTTCATGCACTGGATGGGCAGATCGTCATCCCGGTTCTCGCGGTATCCGTCTGGGGGTGGACTCTTTCTAGGCGGGGCAGATTTCTGGCCGGGGTTGCGGTGATTCTTGCGCTCAGCACGAAGATATTTTGGCTTCTGGCCCTGGTCGGCTTGAAAAAAAGAACGGGATGGACGGTGCAGGGCGCCCTCGCTGCAGGGACGGCTTCGGTCGTAGCGATTCTCCTTTGGGTGGGTGTTGCCACGGCTACCGGCAGATCCATCGGGGAAACCTTCTCAGCGTGGGTAGACCAAGCGGCATCCGGGGGAGCGCAGCTCGACCCAGGAAAAATTCGCGGCGTAGGGAATCAGGGTTTGCCCGCTGCGGCGATTCGCGCTTTCGGAGCCCCAGCAGGCAGCGTGACTACGGATATTGCCGCTACTTCGATGATCGCGTTGTTTCTGCTGGCGTGGGGATTGTACACAGCCCAGCGAACCGATGACGCCGGCGCGTGGTCGATCGGTTTGGCGTTGGCTGCTGCTGCCCATCCTCTGGCGTGGGTGCACACCTACGCCCTCGCGTTTCCAGCGTGCGCCCTGGCTTTAGAAAGAGCCATTAAAGAACGGGGCTCGGGGGTCTGGACTTGGGTGCGGCCGGCGCTAGCAGGCCTTTCTGTGGGTATCGTGGCGTTTTCGACGCAAAAGTTGTTCGGGTCGGCGGGTGAGGCACTCGAACTGGGATCGGCACGCGCCTGGGGATGCATCGTAGCGACTGGTGTCATCGCGGGTATCGGTAAGGGATCCTGGGGTGCGGCCCGTAAGGATGTGGCCCCATTCAGAACGCTTCGTTAAGCTGTTGAGGTGCACCTAACGGACATTTCTAGAACCGTACTGGAGTCACGGTACCTCTGGAGGAACTCAGACGGTGTCCTCAGCGAGACCCCTGACGGGCTGGTCAGAAGAGTCGCGAGGGCAGTGGCCCAAGCGGAAAGGCCCATCGATCGCCGGAAGTGGGAGGGCCGCTACTCCGAGCTGATCGGAGGCCTTCGATTTCTTCCGAATAGCCCGACCCTGATGAATGCGGGCAAAGCCAGGGGACAGCTTTCAGCCTGTTTCGTACTTCCAATTGCTGATTCTCTGGAGTCGATTTTCGAAACACTCAAGCTAGCAGCCAAGATTCATCAGTCGGGCGGAGGCACCGGATTCGCGTTCTCAGCCCTGCGCCCCGGCGGAAGTGCGGTCAGGACGACGCGAGGGGTAGCGTCGGGGCCGGTCTCCTTCATTCGTATCTACGACATGACGACGGAAATAATCAAACAGGGGGGAGCAAGAAGGGGAGCGAACATGGCCATCCTTCGCGTGGACCATCCTGACATCGAGGGGTTCATCGACGCCAAGGGAGATGGGCGATCGATCGCGAACTTCAACCTCTCCGTGGGCGCCACCGACGAGTTTATGGCTGCAGTTGAAGATGGAAGGGACTTCGCTCTCAGGGATGTAACAACAGGCCAGCAGGTCAGGACAGTGTCTGCGCGTAGCTTGTTCGGTAGAATCACTGAGGCGGCCTGGACCTGCGGGGATCCTGGTCTCGTTTTTCTGGACCGTGTCAACCTCTTCAACCCGACGC
>CAYJTX010000217.1:0-6364 GCA_964372615.1 uncultured Bacteriovoracaceae bacterium
CGTGGATCCCGGTCATACAGCCCTATGAGGACTAAGGGCTCCAGAAGTACGTGCAGTGTACGCCGAACCCCAACAGGCAGTTCGAGATCCGCCGCTGCAACGTCAGGCTCCGCCGCGCCTGAGCCTCCCAGGGCCCGGGGCCGAGACAGCGGCCCCGGGCCCTCCCCATGGGCGCGTTCCTCCAGTTCCTCGGCACCCGACTCATCCGCGCGCTGATCGCCGTCTGGCTCGTTTCCACCGTTGTCTTCGTGGTCATGCGGCTGTCGGGCGACCCGGTGCCGCTCCTTCTGCCGCCCGACGCGCCGCGCTCCGAGATCTTCCGCGTGCGCGCCGAGCTCGGCCTGGACCGCCCGCTCCCCGTCCAGTACGCCGTGTTCCTGGCCAACGTGTTGCGGGGCGACTTCGGCCGATCCATCCACTTCCGCGAGTCCGCCTTCAGAGTCGTCCTCGGCTACCTCCCCGCCACGCTCGAGCTCGGGCTCACGGCCTTCAGCCTGGCCCTGATCGTTGCGGTCCCCATCGGCCTCGTATCCGCGACCCGGCGGAACTCCTTCCTCGATCAGGCTACCATGGGGCTCGCCCTCGTCGGCCAGTCCGCTCCCACTTTCTTCATCGGGATCCTGCTGATCCTGCTGATCTCGCTCAAGGCCGGGCTCCTCCCCACCTCGGGGCGCGGCGACTGGAGGCACCTCGTCCTCCCGGCCCTGACGCTCGGCGCCTTCGCCATGGCCTCCATCGCGCGCCTCACGCGCTCGGCGGTCCTGGAGGTCCTCGGCGCGGATTTCATCCGCACGGCGCGCGCCAAAGGGCTCAGCGAGGCGTTGGTGGTGGCCAAGCACACGCTCAAGAACGCGGCCATCCCGATCGTCACCATCACGGGGCTTCAGTTCGGCACGCTCCTCGGCGGCGCCGTCGTCACCGAGACCGTCTTCGCCTGGCCGGGGATCGGGCGGCTCGCGATCCAGTCCATCTACAATCGCGACTATCCCGTGGTGCAGTGCACCGTCTTCCTGTCCGCCATGCTGTTCATCGTCCTCAACTTCCTGATCGACCTCGTCTATGGCCTCCTCGACCCCCGCATCCGCTCCCGCTGACCGATCCAGAGCCGAGCGCGCCCCGGGAGGCTCGGGGCGCCGGCACACCCTCTGGTTCGCGCTCGGTGGCCTCAGCTTCGTGCTGGTCCTGACGGCGGTCGCCGTCGCGGCGCCGTGGCTCGCCCCGCGCGATCCCCTCCGGCAGTCCCTCCGGTCCCGGCTCAAGCCGCCGACGCTGGCCGGGCCCGACGGCCGGGCGTACCTGCTCGGGACCGACCACCTCGGCCGCGACGTGCTCTCGCGCACGATCTACGGCTCGCGGGTCTCCCTCACGGTCGGCCTCGCCGCCGTCGCGGTGGGCGGCCTCGTGGGGGCCACCCTCGGCCTGCTGGGCGGGTTCCGTGGCGGCTGGCTCGACAGCCTCGTCATGACGCTCGCCGATGCCCAGCTGGCTTTCCCCTTCATCCTCCTCGCCATCGGGATCATCGCGGTGCTGGGCCCGAGCTTCCCCACGCTGATCGCCGTCATCGGCCTCTCGGGGTGGGTCTCCTACGCCCGCGTCCTCCGCGGCCAGGTGCTCTCGCTCCGCTCCCGGGAGTTCGTCGACGCCGTCCACGGCCTCGGGGGCTCGATGGCGCGGATCCTGCTCCGCCACATCGTCCCCAACGTGCTCTCGTCGCTCGTCGTCATCGCCACGCTGGAGCTCGCGCGCGCCATCGTCCTCGAGGCGACGCTCTCGTTCCTGGGGCTCGGCATCCAGCCTCCGACACCCTCCTGGGGCGGGATGATCCACGACGGGCGGGAGTACCTGGACTCCGCGTGGTGGATCTCGACGTTCCCGGGGCTCGTGCTGATGGCCACCTCGCTCGTGGTGAGCCGCACCGGAGACTGGCTCCGCGACCTGCTCGACCCCACGCTGCGCGGCGAGTAGCCCCGCGGGGAGCGGAACCCCACCGCGCCACAGGCCTTCCGCCACCCCGGCTCTCACGCTATCATCGCGGGGAGGAGGCGGGATCCCGACCACCGAGGTGAAGGTTCGAGCCCTCAGAAGCGACGAAGGGTCACTGCTCAAGGCGCTCAGACTCCGGGCCCTGGCCGAGTCGCCCGACGGCTTCGGCCAGACGCTGGCGGTGGTCCGTTATCGCGGCTATGCCCACGCACGACGCCGCGGCGGACCACCTCCAGGTCGAGGCCTCCCTCCAGCTCTCGGCCGGGCCAGCCCCGAGCCGCAGCCTCGTGCAGCAGCTCAGCGCCTGGATACTTTGGGCGGTCTGGAGTTGCCCACAGGCGTCATCGCTGCCGTGCCCGGCGGCAGCGCCAGTCCGCGACGCGTGAGCAGCGGGCCGGGATGTCGCCAAGCGTCAGAAGCCCCGTATCGTCGCGGTCGTTCTACGCTCCTCGAATCTCGATCGGCGGCTCGGGTTGATCGAAGGCCGGGGCGTCGCTCGCGTACTGTTGCCACCGCTCGTCATACTGCGCGCGGTCGAGAAGATGGAGATCATCCGTGTCGCCGCCGTCTCCTTCGTCGAGGCCGACTCCGAAAAGCACCCCGCCGAGATCGGTCAGAATGTAGCGGTTGTGCAGTCGCTCTCGCTGCGGCTCTCCAGGAGGCGAACGAGGCGCTTCCAGGGCTTCGGGTATCGGGAGACGATCCGCGGCTGGCCGAGGCCGAACTTCTCGACGAAGTAGCGGAAGTCTTGGCGATTCCCCCAGGTGGCGACGAGCTCCGGCTCGAGGGCGTACTCGTAAACCATCCTTCAGAAGAGCTCCCGCGCCCGCTCGGCGAAGAAGCCTTCTGGCCACGATCGTTCGAACTCGCCTTCTTCGGTGACCGGGATGTGAACCACCTCGGCGCCCTCCCGGCCAGGCTGCACGTAGAGGACGGACAGGTCCTCCGGCCGCACCCGGGGAAAGCCGCTGGGAAGCTCGCTATCCGTGGTCTCCCGGATGCGCCGCAGCATGCGGAGGATCAAGTGCTCGCTGTGCGTCTCGATCAGAAAGGCGTTGCGCTGCTCGCGGAGCGCGGACTCGAGAAAGACGTCCCCCAGCTCCGCCTGGAGCGCCGGATGCAGGTGGATCTCGGGCTGCTCGATGGCCACGAGCATCCCGTCCGAGGCGTAGGCGGAGACCAGCACGGGCAGCACCTGGCTCACGCCGATGCCGACGTCCCGGTGGCTCACCGCGGTACCCGTCCGCTTGTCGATCAGCACGAGGTCCTGGAGCGCCTCGCCCCGCGCCTCGACCAGCTCGCGGGCCCAGCGCTCTGCCAGGGCTTCGGAATCCGTGGTGGCCGTCACGATATCCTCGACCTCGGGGATCGTCTCCTGGGGCCCCTCGGCGTCGGTGTCCGCCAAGCGCTCCGCGAGTTCGGCGGCGAGAGCTACCAGGTCCAGCTCCGCCTCGCCATGAAGCCTTCTCAGCAAACTGGCCGCCAGGTCATGGAGCGCCTTGGCCACCTTCGGCGGTAGCTCGGCCGCGACAGTCTCCGCGGGAAGGAGTTCGCGCACCACGAGCTCGTAGGGGGTCTTCAAGCGCGCAGGATTCCCCAACCAGTCATTCACCCGGCGGCGGATGTCCCCGCGCGTGCGGACCACGTCCCATGCGTAGCCCCCGCCCGCGAACCAGTTCGGATCGTGATGCTGCGAGAACGCGAGGTGACGCGGGGGATAGGAGCGGAGCGGGCCCAGGTAGCGGAGCCGCCGGATCCCCTTCTCGACCGTCGAGGCGACTCCCCCAACCAGATCGCGAAGCGCGCCGGGCAGGAACATCCGAGCCGCCCGCGCCAGATCCTCGCCACGACGTCCCCGGCTCACGGCGATGAACGCCGCCGATGGCTCGCGCTCCTGGCCCTCCGCCTCTTCCTCGATGCGGGGGAAGAGGCCCCGCGGCCGCGCCGTGATTCCGGGAATGAGCGCGTCCAGCACCTCGCCGAGCCCTTCAAAGTCTTCCTCGCGCAGGTCCTGCGTGGTGGTGGCCAGCGTGACGATCCCGCGGAAGACCTCGCGGAAGACCGGGTGGTGGTGATCCAGCCGGTCGAGGCGCAGGAGCCCGCCCGGTCGCGCCGTCATCGAGAGGAGCGGCGCCCCGTCCACCGCCAGCGCGAACCGCTCGAGGCGCACGCCGCCCGCGCGGTCGAGTTCGCGGCCGATATCCCCGAACAGGGTGCGCTGCTCGCTCGCGAAGCCGGCCCCGATCGCGAGCTCCACCAGCATCGTCCGCGCGGGACGCAGAAACTCCGCCACGCGGCCGGAGAGCCGCCCCGGATCCAGCTCGAACCCGAGTTCCACCTGTCGCTCGCGCTCGCGGCGGTGGACGTACTGGCGGAACCCGCCGAGATCGATCGCCTCGCCCCCGATCTCGGTGCGCTGCGTGTCGAGCTCGCCCGTGCCGACGGCGTGGTGGGCGAGCGCCAGCGCGTGGATCAGGCTCGACTTCCCGGCGCTGTTCGCGCCAAACACCAGCGTGATCGGTCGGAGCGGTACGCGCTGCGCGGCGCCGAAGGCCTTAAAGTTGGCGAGCCGGAGGGCGATGAGGGTCATCGCGCCAGCTCCACAACTTTCGCGATCACAGGACGCAGGACGGCGGGCACGTCGGTCTCATTCGCCCCAGAGAACCGCTCGAGTGCGCGATCGATCTTCTCGGCCTCGGCGTGGGGCAGTTCGCACTCCGTCTCGAAGTCCGGCTTCATCCAGAAGAGCGCGTCATCCGGGCACGACTTCATGATGTCCGTATTCCAGCGCTCGTGCTTCGTGTTCTTCTCGCGCTGCTCTTTCTGCTGTGTCTCGCTCCAGGAACCATCCACCTCTCTCACGTCGTGGTCCGCCAGGACAACGGACGGGATCTTTAGCGCCGTACAGACGGAGGCGAAGAGCGGCAGCTTGGTCTTGCCGCCGACCTCGACGACAGAGATGCCGAGCCGGTTGACGTCGTGGCCCAGCGCCCGGAACAGGAGCGGCAGGGCGACCTTCTCGGTGCCGCCCTCCACCAGCAGGACGCAGCGTGCGAAGAAAAGCTCGTTTCGCTGGGTGTCGAACTCCGTGATCAGGCGCAGCGCGCGGCGATCGTTGTCAGCGAGCGCCACCTTCGTGGTCTGGCCCACCGTCGTCCCATCCGCCTCGGTGCGGCGCACCAGGGCGACCGACTCGGGCTGGTCCAGCGCCACGAAGATCGGCGAGTGGGTAGTCAGGAAGACCTGGTTCCCCTTCTCCGTGAGTGACCGCAGCACGTCGGCAAAGTAGCGTGCGCGATGCGGGTGGAGGAAGACCTCCGGCTCCTCCAGGGCGAACACCGCGCCCTCTCGCTTCAGTTCCTCGTAGGTCCGGAAGATGGCGACGACGATGGCGCTCTGAAGCCCCGCCCCGACTTCGCCCGCAGGACTCATGATCCCCATCTGCTCCACGTAGAGTTGGAGAGAGCGGAAGGCGTTGGTCGGGTCGTGACTCTCGAAGTGGAGCTCGACCTTGTCGCTGCCGGGTTGAAGGCCCATCTGCTCCATCGCGTTCGCCGCCAGCCGCTTCTCTATCTCGACGAACTGTTCCGTGCGCAGGTACTCGCAAGCGCCTTTCACGGCGGACTCGAAAGCCTGCTTGCGGGTCATCTTCTCGACGCTGCCATCGGCCTGCCGGACCTTGATCTCCTTCTTGTCGTTCAGGAACTCGGTGTTCACCTCGTTCAAGAGGCGTCGCAGTACCGACCAGCGGCTCGCGGGCGCTTGGCGGTCGTACTCCCGCTGGACGCCAACGTAGATGAAGGGGAGCCTGTCGCGCAGGTCCCGCGACACGCGATGAGGCAGCCATTGGCCCTTAGGCTTCTGTCCCTTCTGGAGCGGCTCGCTGGGATACTGTGCGGGCTTGCCGCTCGGCTGGATGCAGTAGTAGTCCGTCGTCAGCGTTCCGGCGGGCTTCTCCTTGACTTTGCGCTTGTAGGCCTTGCACCGGAGCTCGACCCCGCCGATCTCCATCTTGCAGTTGTTCCGCCACTCCTCGGTGGTCTCGTTGAAGAACACCTGGATCACGATGTCCTGGCTGGTGTCCTGGTTGTGGAAGTCCTCGTCCGAGAAGCTCCGCTCCGTTGGCCAGGTCTCACCCAGGGCCAGGTTCAGGGCGCGCAGGATGTTCGATTTGCCCGAGTTGTTCTCGCCAATCAGCACGCAGTACGAGCCTGGCTCGAAGTCGAGCGTCTTGATCGACCGGAAGTGTTCGATGTGGATGCGCTTGATCTGCATCGGTCACTCTGGCCGAGCCGTCGCGGCGAGAGCCTTGGCCTGGTGCTCCATCTCCTGGAGCAGTCCCTTCATGTGGGCTTCGCGCCAAGAAGATGTGAGTTCCCCG
>CAYJTX010000218.1:0-6344 GCA_964372615.1 uncultured Bacteriovoracaceae bacterium
CGATCGCTTCTCTCCAGGGAGTGGGAAAATCGGGCGTTTCAGGCCTGGTATGAGAGCCCCTTGCTCGTTGCCATGGTTCTTCACGCGATGGCCCTCGAGGCGCAGGGGAGGCATCCCCTCGCCGAAATTTACCCGAGCTGCGGGGGCTCGGGCGGCCCGCTTGAAAGAGAGCGCGTGTGGGAGTCGATCCGGCTGCTGGAATCCTGCGAGTCGCGCCGACTCTGGCTCAGGCAGAGGTGCGTGCAGACGAACGACACGAGCCGGGCGATCGCCTGGATCTGGCCACTGGCGGTGCTGGCTCCGAGGCTGCCCGCCGCGATGGCTCTCTTTGATTTTGGAGCGAGCGCCGGCCTCAATCTGATCGGCGATCGGTTGGGCCGGTCGTGGACGGACGGCGAAGGACGGCCGCTGCGAATTTCGCCGATTCCCGACCTGGTTTCCCGCGTGGGTTATGATCGCGAGCCGCTCGACGCTCGGGACGCGGAGTCCGTACTGAGACTTCGGGCATCAGTCTGGGCGGACGACCTGGGCCGGCTCGAGCGCCTGGAGCAGGCTATCGGCGTGGCCGCGGGGCTGGGACAGGAAGGTCGATTCACCCTCGATCGGCTGGAGCTTCGCGAGATGCCTGTGGCGGCGGCCGCGAGGGTCCGATCGCTTGGCGTCGCTGGAGTCTTCTTCCACTCATACGTGACTGACTACCTCCCGACGGCTGACCGGGACGACTTCGAACGCAGGATGCTGGCGGCCGCGACCGCGATGCCGGCGGGTTCCCTCTGGATCGAGATGGAGTCCGCACGCTCTCATTCCGGCACGTACGGAGGTGCGCCTGGCCTGGCCGAGCTGCGGGTTCACCTGAGTCTGGGTGGGATCGTCGCGCACGAGTGCGTTGCTAGGGCGGCTCCCCATCCCCAGAGTCTCGAGGTGGATCTGGCCGCGATGCGAAGGCTCTGGGATCAGCTCGGCTGAGCTATTGTTTGCTGAAGAACGGCTTGATCGTGCCGTGATCGTCGATCTCGGGTCGCTCGGGGCCGTCGACGGCCTTCGGCTTTTCTGAGGAAGCCGGTTCCCGCGAAGGCTTGCCCGCCTGCGCGAGCGCCGGGTGGCCGTCCGGATAGAGCTGGCTCGGCTCGGGGTCGAGTTTGTACTCGGCGACCTGCTCCGAGAGCACGTTGTTCGAGATGATGATCTTGTCGTACTCGTCGACCGATGTGTCCTTGTAGGCGTGGAATCCCTCTCGCAGGTCAATCCCGAGGATCACACGTCGAATCAGCGGACCTGCCGTCTTGCCGTCGAAGCGGTACGAGATCACCATGACGGACTTGGCCTTGTTGGCTTTGTCGAGCTTGAGCCCGAGGCCCTTCAGGCTGCCGCCCGGGTAGACGTGGATCTCGAGATTGCCCTCCCACTCGATGACGTCGACTTTTTTTCCGGAGGCGCCCTTGCCGTCGAGGCGATCGTAGTCGTCTCCTGCGTTCGCGGCTTTCCCGGCCATCGCGGTCGAGGCTCCGGCCAGCACGGCCGCGACCGCGGCCGCCAGGGCCCAGAGGTGCAGAGATTGAAATCGTGGAGAGGGCTTCACGCGCATACGGACCTCGCTGTTCAGCTTTTTTTACATTAACTTTGGGTACTGCCCTCCGGAATGGATCAACTTTGACACACCCGCTTCCGCGTCTGAGGCGTGCACCCACTGCGTGCGCGGCGCGTTAAATTGAGCGAACCCGGGAAATGTCCCTGGTAGGGACAAAATGGGCTTTCCGGACATTCAGAACGAGGATTTTGTCCCGATTCGGGACACTGCCTGGGTGCAACCGCCTTCTTGGGTGGTTTGTTGACAACGCTTCTTCGCACGGGTGAAAACTGCAGATCCTATGAATCTTCGCGCGATCACGTTTGACGATGTGCTGCTGGTGCCTTCCTACAACCACTCCGAGTCCCGTCGCGTGGTCGACATCTCGATGGTCGATCGGACCGGCAAGCTGAGGCTCGGCCTGCCGGTCATGACTTCCAACATGGACACGGTCACCGAGTGCGAGATGGCGAACTTTATCGGAGCCAAGGGCGGCATCGCCGTGCTCCACCGCTTCCTCTCGGTCGAGCGAAACGTCGAGGAGTTCAAGAAGTGCCGCCACCCCGTCTTCGTATCGCTCGGCTGCGGCGAGAAGGATCTCGAGCGGGCCGAGGCGCTCAAGGCGGCCGGCGCGACCTATTTCTGCGTGGACGTGGCGCACGGCCATGCGAAGTACGTCGGCAAGACGCTCAAGACCCTGAGGGAGATGCTTCCGGAGTCCTGCCTCATGGCCGGAAACGTCGCGACTTACGCGGGCGCGGACTACCTCGCGAGCTGCGGCGCCGATCTGATCAAGGTGGGCATCGGGGGGGGCTCCGTCTGCAGCACTCGGATCAAGACGGGCTTCGGCGTACCGATGCTGACGTCGATCCAGCAGTCGGCGCGGGTCGACCGCTCGATCGTGGCGGACGGCGGGCTTCGCACGGCCGGCGACATCGTCAAGGCGCTCGCGTTCGGGGCCGACTTCGTCATGCTCGGCGGGATGCTCGCGGGTACGCGGCCCACCCCTGGGCCGATGGTGAAGCTGCCCGACGGACGCAGAGTCAAGGAATACCGCGGAATGGCGAGCCGCG
Organism: uncultured Bacteriovoracaceae bacterium; assembly: GCA_964372615.1. GTDB lineage: Bacteria > Bdellovibrionota > UBA1018 > UBA1018 > UBA1018 > CAYJTX01. The sequence continues at coordinate 2,641 of CAYJTX010000218.1, forward strand.
AGGCTCAGGAAGAGTACCTCGGAGGAATGCCGGAGTGGAAAACGGCGGAGGGGGTTTCCACCCACGTACCCTTTCGGGACGACGAGGAGGCGATCATCGCCGACATCGTCGGGGGCCTGCGCTCGGGGCTGACCTACGGCGGGGCTCAGACGATTCGCGAGATGCAGCGCAAGCTCGATTTCATGGAGATCACGCCGGCTGGCCGCATCGAGAGTCTTCCCCACAAGACGTTCGGCGGGCAGGGGTAGGGGATTGGCCCTGATCGGACGCTCCGTCGAACGCAAGGAGGGCCGGGACAAGGTCACCGGCCGGGCGAAGTACGTCGACGACATCACGATGCCGAGGTTGCTCCACGGGGCGACCGTGCGAAGTCCGATCGCGCGGGGCCGCATCCGTGAGATCCGTTTCGAGCCAGGCGTGCCGTGGAGCGAATTCACGGTCGTGACCGCGAAGGACATCCCGGGAAAGAATGGGGTCACCCTGATCCTCGACGACCAGCCCTTCCTGGCCGACGGGGTCGTCAACCACCCGGAGGAGCCGGTGGTTCTGCTCGCCCACCCGGACCGCTCCGTTCTCGAGGAGGGGCGCCGCCGCGTGCGCATCGACGTCGAAGCTCTTCCCGCGGTCTTCACCCTGGAGGACTCGCTCGCCGCGAAGACGGTCGTCTGGGGCAAGGACAACGTTTTCAAGTCGTTTCGGGTCGAGAAGGGCGATGTGGATGCAGCCTGGGCGGGAGCTCACCTGGTTTTGGAAGATGAGTACCGCACGGGCGCCCAGGAGCAGCTCTACATCGAGACCAACGGAATGATGGCGGCGGCGAGCCCGGAGGAGGGCGTCACCGTCTGGGGCTCCATGCAGTGCCCCTACTACGTGCACAAGGCGCTCATCCCGCTCTTCGGGCTGCCGGCGGAAAAGGTGCGCGTCGTTCAGATGGAGACGGGCGGTGGCTTCGGAGGGAAAGAGGAGTATCCCTCCCTGATCGCCGGTCACGCAGCCCTTCTCGCCTGGAAGTCGGGCCGGCCCGTCAAGATCATCTACGACCGCGCGGAGGACCTGGTCGCCACGACGAAGCGGCATCCGTCGCGCACGAAGATCCGCGCCGCCGTCGACCGTGAGGGCAAGCTGCTGGCGCTCGACATCGACTTCGTCATCGACGGGGGCGCCTACTGCACGCTCTCCCCGGTCGTGCTCTCACGCGGGACGATCCACGCGGCGGGTCCTTATGAGTGCCCGAACACCCGGGTGCGCTCGAGCGCCGTGGCGACCAACATGCCCCCGCATGGGGCCTTCCGGGGTTTCGGCGCGCCCCAGAGCATCTTCGCGCTTGAGCGGCATCTTGACCTCCTGGCCGCGCGGCTGGGGATCGGGCCGGACGAGATTCGAAAGCGGAACTTCCTGCGGGAAGGGGCGACGACCGCGACCGGGCAGGTCGTGCGCGAGAAGATCGACCAGGCCGGGCTGCTGGAGCGCGCAATCGCGGAAACGGGCTTTCGAGAGAAACGCACGCGTTTCACTGCTGAAAACGTCTGCGGGCCTCGGGTCCGGCGCGGGATCGGGCTCGCCTCCTTCATGCACGGCTCGGGCTTCACGGGCTCCGGCGAGCGATACCTGGCGTCGGTGGCGGGAGTCGAGGCGACGCGGGAGGGCCGGGTGCGGGTTCTCGCGGCGAGCACCGAGATCGGCCAGGGCACTCATACGGTTTTCAGCCAGATCGTAGCCGACGCGCTCGCGATTCCCTATGAGCAGGTCGAAGTCGCGCAGCCCGACACGCGCGAGGTGCCGAACAGCGGCCCGACGGTCGCGTCGCGTACCGTGATGGTCGTGGGCCGCCTCCTCGAGACCGCCGCGCAGGGCCTTCTCCAGACCCTTCGACAGGCGGAGCTGCTCGGCGCCGCCTACACGCCGGACGAGTTCCGGCGGGCTTGCGCCGCGTACGTCGAAAAGCACGGACGCCTCAAGGCGCTCGGCCAGTACCAGGCGCCGCCGGGCGTTTACTGGGATGACGAGAAGTACCGGGGAGACGCCTACGGAGCGTTCGCCTGGGCGACCTACGTGGCCGAGGTCTCTGTCGATACCTCGACGTACGAGGCCCGGGTCGACGACTTCGTCGCGGTCCAGGAGATCGGCCGGGTCGTGCACCCCGTGCTCGCGGCAGGCCAGATCGAGGGCGGCGTCGCCCAGGCGATCGGCTTCGCGCTCTTCGAGCAGGTCGTCTGGAAGGACGGACGGATGGCGAACGGGCAGATGACCAACTACATCATGCCCACCGCGGTCGATATGCCGCCTATTCGGGTCTTCTTCGAGGAGCTGCCGTACGCGCACGGACCGGGAGGGGCGAAGGGAATCGGCGAGCTGCCGATGGACGGGCCCGGACCGGCGATCCTGAACGCGATCGAGCATGCGCTGGGGGCGGACGCTCGCGCTCGCGGGTGGCTCCGCGAGATTCCGCTGATGCCGGAGCGACTCATGAAGGCGGTGCGGCCGTGAGGTCCCCTGTGGCCGAGATCGATGCGCGGTTTGTCTTGAACGGGGTGAGGGTCTCCGTGCGCGCGCATCCGATGGCGCGACTCCTGGATGTTCTTCGCGAGCGAGGCGGATGTAACGGAGTGAAGGAAGGCTGCGGCGAAGGGGAGTGCGGGGCCTGCTCGGTGCTCATGGGCGGCGAGGTCGTGAACAGCTGCCTGGTTCCGTTCGCGCAGGCGGAAGGCACGGAGATCGTCACCGTCGAAGGGCTTGCGGCGGCGGGCGGCCGGCTGAGCGCGCTGCAGGAGGCTTTTCTCGCGTGCGGCGGCGCCCAGTGCGGGATCTGCACGCCGGGGATGGTGGTCGCCGCTTCCGCCCTTCTCGCGCGAAACAGCGCCCCGACCGATGCCGAGATTCGCGAAGGCCTCGCGGGCAATCTCTGCCGGTGCACGGGATACGTGAAGATCGTGGACGCGGTGCGGGCGGCTTCGGCGGGGGGCCGTCGAGCCGCTGTTCGCGCTGATGTCGAGCGTGCACGTTGAGAGCCAACGTTCCGGTCTACGACCTGCGCCGTCCACGCGACCTCGCGCAGGCGCTCGAGTGGCTGGCCGATCCCGCGTGGCGACCGTTCGCTGGCGGAACGGATCTCATGGTCCTTTTCGAGGCGGGGCGTCTCGAGCATCGGTGCTTCGTCAGCCTCCGGGGCCTCGCCGAGCTCGAGCGACTCGAGGTCACCCCGGACGCCATCACTCTGGGGGCCTGCGCCAGCTACACGAAGATCAGGTCTCATGCCGAGGTCGGGCGGGAGTTTCCGATGCTCGTCGAGGCGGCGAGAGTCACGGGCGCGATCGCGATCCAGAACCGGGGCACGCTCGGGGGCAACCTCGCGAACGCCTCGCCGGCCGCGGACTCGCCGCCCGCGCTCCTGGCCTACGGGGCCGAGGTGGAGCTTCGCTCGGCGCGAGGGGCGCGCTGGCTGCCGCTCGAGCGCTTTTTTCTGGCCTACCGGCGTACGGCGCTCGAGCCGGGAGAGATCGTCTCGCGGGTGAAAATCCCGCGCGCGAACGGGGGCCAGGGCTGGGTTCACCACTACCGCAAGGTCGGTACCCGCGGCGCCCAGGCGATCTCGAAGACCTGCCTGGCCGCGACGGCCCGGCTCGCGCAGGGAGCGGTCGAGCCGGGAGGCTCGCGTGGAATCGAGCCGGGAGGCTCGCGTGGAATCGAGCCGGGAGGCTCGCGTG
>CAYJTX010000219.1:0-6308 GCA_964372615.1 uncultured Bacteriovoracaceae bacterium
CGATCTCGCGCGTGGGGTCCCGCGGGTTCACTCCCTCGAGGCCGACGTGCAGGTGGCTTTCTTCGTAGAGCGAGTCGCGCGTCGCGCGAGAGTCCTGGTCCGCAAGCAGCACCAGCGACGGAACCCCGAAGGCCCGGGCGACGTGCATGGATCCGCTGTCCAGCCCGCAGAAGGCCTGGGCCTCGGCGACGAGGGCGAAGAGGCGGCGCACGTTCCGTCTCCAGGGCCGAAGCAGGAAGTAGTACTCGCAGCCCACGACGGCGCTGTCGTTCTCGAGGCCGATCTGCCAGAAGCGCCACTGGTCCGCGTGCCGGGCGACGAGCGAGTCCCAGAACTCGACGGGCGCGATCTTTCTGTGGCCTCCGCCCCACGGCTGGAGCACGCAGACCGGTTTGCCGTCGTTGACGGGAAGCTCGGCGTCACTCAGGAGGGTGCGAGCGACGCGCCTCTCGTCGTCGCTCGCGAAAAGCCTGGGCGCCCGTCGCGCCGCTTCGGCCGCGAACTCCGGCCCGAGGACCTTCGCGAGCGCGCGCTCGTCGGAGACCTCGCTCGCGAAAAAGTGCGGTCCCTCAACGTCAGGATTGTTCCGGAAGACGTACGGATCGAACCCCCTCGTCGAGTAGCGGATTCGAAGCTCCGGGTAGCGGTGCCGGAGCGGCTCGACCAGGGCGGTCAGGCGCAGCGAATCCCCCAGGGACCCGGAGCGGGACCCCAGGGTGACTGTGCTGCCGAGGGGGCTCAAGCGCGGCAAACCTTGTCGGGCTCGGACTCGAGACCTCGGAATAGAGTCAGGATCTCTGCCTTCGACATCACCTTCGATTCGCGCTCTCCGTACTTCCGCACGGCGAACTGACCCGCCTGGGCCTCCCGATCCCCGGCGACGAGCGAGAACGGGATCTTCGCGACCTGCGCCTCGCGGGTCTTGAGCCCCATCGACTCGTTCCGGTCGTCGATATCGACGCGGAAGCCGGCGAGCTTCAGCTCCTTGAGGAAGGCGCGGCAGTAGTCGAAGTGCGGATCCTTGATCGGAACGACTCGCGCCTGCACCGGAGCGAGCCAGAACGGAAAGGCCCCCGCCACGTGCTCGATGAGGATGCCCAGGAATCGCTCGATCGACCCCAGCACCGCGCGATGAATCATCACCGGCCGGGGATACGAGTTGTCGGAGGCGACGTACTTCAAGTCGAAGCGCTCCGGCATGTTGAAGTCGAGCTGGATCGTTCCGAGCTGATGATAGCGCTTGAGCGCGTCGCGCACGTTGAAGTCGATCTTCGGCCCGTAGAACGCGCCGTCGCCCGGATTGACGGAGTAGGGCTTGCCCAGGGAGTCAAGGGCCTCCTTGAGCGCGTTTTCCGCCTGGTCCCACAGGGTGTCGGCACCCACCCGCTGCTCGGGCCTCGTGGAGAGGTAGATTTTCACCTCCGGGAAGCCGAAGACCTCGTAGGTTCGCAGAATCATCTCGGAGACCTTTCGGATCTCGGCGCCGATCTGCTCCGGCGTGCAGAAGATGTGCGCGTCGTCCTGGCAGAGCGACTTCACCCGCGTGAGGCCGGCCGTCGCCCCCGACTTCTCGTTTCGATGCAGGCGCCCGAAGTCGGCAAGCCTCAGCGGCAGATCCCGGTACGACCGGCGGGTCGAGGAGTAGATGAACGTCGAGGCCGGGCAGTTCATGGGCTTGATCCCGAACCGGCGTGGGGGCGCCTTCGGGTCGCCCGAGGCGCCGTCCTCCGTGAAAAACATGTTTTCGCGGTACTTGTCCCAGTGTCCGCTGCGCTGCCAGAGCGAGACGTCCAGGATCTGCGGCGTGATGACCTCCTCGTATTCGTACGGCCCGTAGAGATCGCGGACGAACTTCACGAGCCGGTTGTAGATGATCGCGCCCTTCGGGTGGAAGAAGGGCGAGGACGGCGCCTCGGGATGGAAGCTGAAGAGCTCGAGCTCCTTGCCGAGCTTCCGATGGTCGCGCTTCTTCGCCTCCTCGAGCAGGTGCAGGTACTCGTCGAGTTCGGCCTTCTGCGTGAAACACGTGCCGTAGATGCGCTGGAGCTGGGGATTCTTCTCGCTGCCCCGCCAGTACGCTCCGGCGACGCTGAGGAGCTTGAAAGCCTTCACGTCGCCGGCCCGCTTCACATGGGGCCCGCGGCAGAGGTCGACGAAGGTGCCTTCCTGGTAGGAGCTCACGGATTTCTCGCCCGCGCGGTCGCGCAGCGTCTCGATGATCTCGAGCTTGAACTTCTGGTCGAGCTCGCCGAAGAGCTTCAGCGCGTCGTCGATCGGGTGCTCCCTGCGGACGAACGGCTCGTTCTTCTGGATGATCCTGGCCATCTCGGCTTCGATTTTCGGAAGATGTTCTGGCGTGAGCTGCTCGGCGAGGTCGACGTCGTAGTAAAAGCCGTTCTCGATGGTGGGCCCGATGCCGAACCGGGCCTTTGGCCAGAGGTTGTGGATCGCGTGCGCCATGATGTGGGCGCAGGAGTGCCGCATCGTATCCACCTCGGAGTGGATTTCAGGTTCCTCAAAATCGGCCAGGGCCGCGTCTTTCGCCATAACCAGGCGAATTTAGCACGAGACCCGAGTCGAGTCACCGGGCCCGGTCCAGAAGTCGCTGGTTCGGTTCACTGTTGAACCTTCCTTCCCGGACTCAGATGTCCCCTAGCCCTTGAGATATCCGGCGAAGGGCTGAGTGCGGTGGTCCGACGCTTGCTTGGGGGCGCGTCAAACTTGAGAGGGATGTTTTATGAAACTTGGGTTCAAGCTGGTCGGCGTGGTCGCTCTGGTGACGACCGTGAGTGTTCTCGGTTGTGGAAAATCGAGGCGCTCGGCGCCGGAGGCCTCTCCACGACCTGAGGTCGAGGAACAGGCGAACATCGATGAGGGCCACCTCGACCTGTTTCGCGTCATGCCAGCCAGCGCGAATCGTGAGCTGCCTGAACGAAGCGCGGGCCGCCCGATTCGCCTGATCCGGGAAGGCTCAGTCTGGATTGCCCGCGACGTGATTCGGCTTTCGGATGCCAAACCCACCGACCGGGCTTGGCCGGAAGCGACCTTTGGCGAACGGATCGTCGGGGCAATCTACTCGGTGAGCCGACGCGAGGCGGGCGAAGACGGGAGCGAGGCCCAGCCGGCCCGGCGTGACGTTCGGCACGTGTCCTTTGACGACGAGACCAGACGTTGGTTCGTCTCCGTCGAAGAAGTGATCGGCGCGGCCGCGCGGGATACCGGGCCGGGAAGAATCCACCGCCTGCGGCTCGAGCTGCTTTTCGAAGGCGGCCGGCATCGCCGATTTGACATCGAGTTCCAGGCGATCGGGCCCGTTCCGCCAGTAGCCTTGGAGGGAGGCGATCAGGTGATCGAGGGCAATCCAGACGTCTGGATGAATGTCGCGAAAATGGGTCCGATCGCATACCAGAAGCGGCTGTCGAATCCGACTCAGCGACCCCTTCGAGCCTGGGTGCGCGTCTGGGGAATCCAACCCTCGTGGATATCCACGAGCATCGATCAAGTATCTTATCACGGCGGCCCTCCCCAGGAGGTTCATTCCCTGCGGGTTCAGGACGGGACCTTCAAACTCTCGACACTGGAAGGACTCCTGGACGGAGACGCCCGGCAGTTCGACGTGGCACTCGAAGAGGGCGCCTGGATCGGAATCGATCTGCCGGCCGGGCGAACTCTGACCCTGCGCCTGAGGGCGACCACCGTCGACTGGCGGCCTTGCAGCTGGCCGGGGCCAGTCGAGAGGGTCTTTCGGTGGAACGACATCGAGAGGCGTTGCGAGAGGGAGTACAGCGAGGCGCGTGGAGGGTCGCGCCTAGTCTGCTGGGATGTTCCCCATCCGCGCGAGGAGCGGCGGACCGAGCATTGGGCTGCCCACGGAGCGCGACTTCGGTCTGAGTTCAGCCTCGACGTTCGCCTCGCCGATCCGAGCGTTTCAGCTGAGAGTGTCGCGGCGGCAAGAGACGATGATGGGCTGCGAACCCTCGTGGGAGGCGCGGCCGTGGTGGCCGTCTCAGGCGCGGGAGCCGAGCCGACTGGATCCAGGGGTCAGGGCTGCGAATTCGGTCATCTGTGATAGGTTGGTGCTATGACCAGGCCAGGCGAAGTCGGGCCGAGCGATCCGATGAAGCCCTCGAGCCTTCGACCCGTCACGATCGATGACCTGGACCAGATCGTCGAGATCGAGAAGCGCGTTCAGCGAGTCCCTTGGACGCGGGAGCACTTCGAGAAGGAGCTTGAGAAGCCCTACAGTCGGGCTCTCGTCATGACCGACGACGAGACGGACGAGAAGATCCTCGGTTACATCGTGTATTGGCTGCTGCTCGAGGATTGCCAAATCCTGACTCTGGCGGTGGATCTCTCCTACCGAGGCCTGGGCCTGGCTCGCCAGATGGTGCGCTACGCAGCCAGCGAGGCCATGAAAGAGAAATTCCCGAAGATGCAACTCGAGGTCAGGAAGAGCAATCTGGCTGCGATCCAGCTCTATCAGTCAGCCGGCTTCTCGATCACGCAGATCCGCAAGGCGTTCTACTCGGACGGTGAGGACGCCTACCAGATGTCACTTCCGCTCGAGGACGACGGATTGAGCTTCGGCTGACGTGCGTGAGTTCGGCGCAGGCCTGCTTCTATTCTGACTATTTTAATCGGTGATCTCTGGGGATCTCACAACGGACTTTGCGGTTTACACCCCTGCTTCAGGCTGGGAAGATTCGGGTCGCATTTCAGAAGTACGTATGAAGTTCCTCATTCGAAGTTCGAAGCATGTCTTGCCGACCGCCGGTGCGTTGATCGCGCTGGGGCTGGGTCTGGGAGTGGTGGGTCTGCCCGGGGCCTCGACTCCCTGGGTACTCGACCCATCAGATGATTTTGGCTTTATTTTCGCCAGGGTAGAGGGTCCCGCTTCTACCTTTCCCGGGATGTCCGAGCAGCGAATGTCGCGCATTTTTCGGGAGCGACTGAGTCAGTTTCCTCGTTCCCTAGCGCCGAAGCTCGCGCGTCACGTGCTCGCTCTCTGTCGGCGGTATCGGGTGGACCCCACGATGGTCCTTTCGCTGATTGAGGTCGAAAGCGGATTTCGAGTGCGCGCCCAGTCGCCCGCGGGTGCCTTGGGGCTGATGCAGGTGATGCCGGAGACGGCAGCGGGCTTGGCCCCTCTCCTGGGGGTGCGTTATCCAGGCTGCTCCGCGCTGCTCGACCCGTTCCTGAACACCGAGATCGGGATCGCCTACCTTTCGCGGCTCAGGGACCGTTATCGCGGACTCTTCCCGTACTTCCATCTCGCTGCTTACAACATGGGTCCGGGCAAGGTAGACAGCCTTCTGCGGCGCGGGCGTTTCCGGCCGGCGAAGACCGGCGACTACTTCGAGCGCATCCGTTCGACGATGCCGGCCTGGCGGGCAGGAGGGGCCTAGGGTCATGTACGAGCTGAGGGTCCGGGTGGATTTCGCGGCGGCCCATCGCCTCGAGGGTTATCCCGGAGACTGCGCGCGGCCTCACGGCCACAACTTCGGAGTCGAGGTCTTCGCCCGATCGAAGCGGCTCGATCCGATCGGTATGGCGATCGACTTCCGGGCACTCAAGGGAGCTGCGAAGGAGCTGGTTGCCCCCTGGGATCATCAGGATCTAAATACGCTTCCAGATTTTGAGGTCATCAATCCGTCGGCGGAGGCGATCGCGCAGCTTTCTTACCAGCGGCTCTCCGCGCTCATCGACGGCGAGCATACCTGGGTCGAGCGGGTGACGGTCTGGGAGAACGAGCGTTGCTCAGCCACCTACTGGGACGAGAAAAAATGCAGGGAGTGAAGTCCGTCGTCCTCCTTTCGGGCGGGCTGGACTCGGCTGCGAATCTCGCGTTCGCGGTCGAGAGGGACGAGGTCGTGCTTGCGGTGACGGCTGATTACGGTCAGCGTGCGGCGTCGCGAGAGATCGCTGCAGCCCGGGCGCTGTGCGCGTACTATGCGACCGAGCACCGGGTGATTGAGCTTTTCTGGCTGGGGGGGCTCGGCGGGAGCGCGCTGACGGACCGGGCCCTGGGACTCCCGCATCCGGAACCGTCGAAGCTCGATGACGCAGGCGGCGCGGCGGAATCCGCGAGGGCGGTCTGGGTGCCCAATCGCAATGGAGTGCTGATCTCGGCCGCCGCGGCGCTGGCCGAGCGGCTGGGCGCACAGAGGGTGGTCGTGGGCTTCAACCGGGAGGAGGCGGCGACATTTCCGGACAATTCCGAGAGCTTTCTCGTCTCGATGACCGAAGCACTGAGGTACTCCACCGCGAATGGCGTCACCGTGCACTCCTATAGCAGCCGATGGGTCAAG
>CAYJTX010000220.1:0-3959 GCA_964372615.1 uncultured Bacteriovoracaceae bacterium
CGGCCCGCCCGGGTCTCAGGGATAGGCGGTCCATAGGAAGGCGCACCCGGGCCGTCAGAAACCCGTCGCTTTGGCGCCCTGGTGAGATTCCAGGTCCCGTTGGAAGATGGAGGGGATGATTCGGACCTTCAGATGGGTAGGCGCGGGTACCTCAGTGATCGTAACAGTCGCAGGATTGCTCTCCTGCGCCGGCCGCCCGGCCCGCCCGGTCGCGGAGCTGGGAACCGCGGCCTCCGCGACCGCCGACGCCCCCGACTTCTCGCAGCTCGCGTTCGATCCGGCCGACGGTTCCACCGCCCGCGCGCCCGCGTCGCCGAACCTGGGCGACCTGACCTTCTTCACTTTGCAGTCAGCGGACTCCTCGAGGCGCTTCGTGCATCTGATGCACCTGGACGGATTCCGGTCGGATCTCTTCCGCGCGCTGCTGGAGGCTCGCATGCTGCCGAGCTTCGCCGTCCTCGCGCAGCGGGCGAAGCTGAGCTATCAGGCGTCGACGGTCGACAAGTCGGAAACGATGAAGGTGATCGAGTCCTATCTGACCTCGAGGCGCGACACGCACGTCGCGGGCTGGTGGCAGTTCAGCCGCGACGGCTTCGCGTTCAAGAACTTCTGGCTCGATCCGGTCGAGGTCGTGAATTACGCGCTTGGCCTCGAGTTCCCGCTCTACCCGACCGTGTTCGACGCAGTAGCGGCCAGGGGTGGCGTGACGGCCTCGGGGTTCGGGCTTCATCGCCGCAGCGTTCCCTTCGCGAACTACGCGCGGGCTTACGTGGAGGGCGGAACGGCCGCCTTCAAGCACACGTACTTCGATCAGGTTCACGCCACGATGGGCGCCACGATTCGCGTATTCGAGAGGACGGCCCGGGCCGGCCAGCCGCCGGCCTTCTCGACCTCGCTCCTGGCGGCCGCGGACGAGTATTCGCACCTGCGCGGCGTGATCCGCGCGCCCGAGCCCGGCTCGCGGGCGGGCGAGTTCTGCTTCACCCGCAAGTCGGGCGACGCGCGCAAGGACGACCGGCTCGAGCGGATCTTCAAGATCGTCGACGAGGACCACGAGCGCCTCGGCGGCCTGCTTCAGCAGGAGCTCAGGGAGGGGCGCTACGTCGGATACGGCTACTTCAGCCAGGTCGAGCGAAGAGGCGTCTTTTCGAAAGAAACGAAGAAGCTCTGCATTCGCGTCCCCCGATTGACCGCTCATGCCGGGAACGCCGACGCGGTGCCCGCCCTGCCCGGTCCCTCCACTACGGAGTATGCTGATCCTTTCTACGTGCTCGGAATGATCGTGATCGACTACGAGCTCGGTCGCCTCGTCGATACCATGCGGTCGATCCGCTTTGGAGCGGACGGGCGCACGCGCATCGAGAGCGGCACTCGCCGAGGACTGCTCTCCTACCTGCGCGCCAAGCGCCTGGAAGGCTCACTCTTCGAGCAAACGCTCTTCCTCTTCACGGGCGACCACGGCATGGTCGACAGCAAGTACAAGATGGTCCGCCCCAACCCGAAGCATCCGGATGCGGATATCCGCCCGGGATCGCTCGACCACTCCTTCATCGAGAGCCTCAATCGCAGGCTGGGCCTCGATACCGGCTCGAAGGAAGTCGGTGCGCTCGGCGGAGAGCGGTTCGGCATCGACGATGCCCTCCAGCCGGCGAACATCGCCATGCCCCACAAGTTCACGGCGTGGCAGAGCCCGCGCATTCGGCAGCTCACGCAGGAGGCGCACCACTGGGCGACGGGCTTTCTGCGCGAGGTGAAGGATGGCCTGAAGAACAGCCTGCACCGCGAGTACTGGTACCTCTTCTTTCTCCGGAAGATGATCGTGAACCCCAAGGTCGACGCCGGCGTGGCGGAGTACGAGCCCATGGCGATCGATGTGCTTGCGAAGCTCTATCTGAAGGGCGTTCCGGAGTACCAGGCGGCCGAGCGCGAAAGCCTTCGCGTGTTCTACGACGGGAGCGTGCGCATGGTCTACGGAGGCGGAGCGCGGAACAACGCGGAGTTCTTTTTGCCGACGGGACGGCCTGGCGGCGGGACTTCCTGGGCCTCGCGGCCCACGTTCGACGAAATTCTCGCGGCGAGGCCCGGCACGCGCCCCGAGGTTTCGCTGATCGATACGCTGCGGACGCATTCGGGAGTGGGCCTGCTCTTCGTGCGGAAGAACAACGGCGAGATTTCGCACGAGGCGCTGCTCCCCGCGCGCATGGAGATTCTCGTGATGGACCGCGCGGGGCACCGCGGGACGATCTCCGTGGAGAGAGACCCGCGGAACGGCGAGCTCGGGTACGGGTACCGCCTCGAGCCGGGCTCGGAGGCCGATCCGCTCGGCTACCTGCGACCGGACCATACGGGGTGGGCCCACGGGAGCTACAGCGAGTGGAACGACCTGAGCGTGCGGGAGCGCCACTCCTACCACAACGTCGTCGCGGGAATGGGCTCGTACCTGTACTCGCGCAATCCGGCGATCGGCGATATCACCCTGATGCATAGCCAGGGCTGGAACTTCGGCGACAACTCGGGCGGCCACGGGGGCGTGCATCGGGAGGAGAAGATCACGGTGATGATGGCCTCCGGTCCGGGGATTTCCCAAGGCGAGCTCTTCGCGACGGCCCCGCGCCGGTCGGAGCCCGTCCACCCGACCGTCGTCGACCCGGCTCCCACCGCGCTCAAGTGGCTGGGCTACGGCGAGAATGCGCTGGGCGACTTCGCCCGCGACGGGTTCGAGTCCTACCTCAGGGCGTGGGTCTCAAGCCAACGTGCGAGCTGCCCGGGAGACGCGCTTACCCTGATCCGCGAATCGATCCGATCGGCCGGAGTCGGCTTCGAGCCATCGCCCATGCTCGTGGGAACTCTCCGCCGGGGCTTCGAGCGCCTTTGCCAGGGATTGCCGTCGGCTCCCCCGCCTCTACCGGATTTTCGCGATCACCGGGCCGAAGGTAATCAGCTGAATCTCTAGCAAGGTGCTGTGAGAAGGAGATTGTGGCTGAGAGATCTTGCGAGGGCACTCCGGGGTCATAGGGGTCGCGCCATGGCCATCACACTGGCTGTGGTCCTCTCGGGATGCCGAAACGAAGTGGCCAATGGCGTATCGCGCACCGGTGGGCTGCCGGGAGCGACTCCAGTGGAGGCTTCGGTGACCCAGCAGATCGAGGAGACCAGGAAGACGCGGGGCCCTGATTATAAACCGCGCACTCGCCACCTGCTGCCCGACGGCTCGGCCCGATATACGAACCGACTTTTTCTGGAGACGAGCCGCTTCACCTGGCCGCGACCCGTTACGCACGTGCCTTTGATGCGACCCAGGGCGGGCTGCGCCGGGCCCCGAAGTTTCCCAGCAGTCTCCCCGTTCGTTTTCTGCTTCGGCATTGCCGCCGAACTGGGCGGAGCGAGATTCTTCGGATGGCGGAGCATACTCTCGCGAAGATGTCGGCCGGAGGAATGTACGATGTTGTCGCTGGCGGCTTTCATCGCTACTCCACGGACGAGATGTGGCTGGTGCCGCACTTCGAGAAGATGCTCTACGACAACGCGCTGCTTGCCGTCGCCTATCTCGAAGCCTTTCAGGTTACCCGCGATAGCCGCTTCGAGCGCGTCACCCGCGAGACCCTGGACTACGTCCTCCGGGACATGACTTCGCCCGATGGAGCCTTCTACTCTGCGACGGATGCGGACAGCCTTTCGCCCGGCGGCCACCGGGAGGAGGGGTACTTCTTCACCTGGTCTGAGAAGGAAATCGACGCCGCGCTGACGCGGGCAGAGGCCGGGCTCGTGAAGAGGTATTACGCGACCTCTCCCAGCGGCAACTTCGAGAAGCGGAATATCCTGAACGCTCCGAGGCCGCTTGCCGAGGTCGCGGGGCAGCTCAAGATCAGCGAGCGTGAGGGACGAGTGCGAATCGATTCGGCTCGCGAGAAACTTTACCAAGTTCGCGCGAAGCGACCACATCCCCTCCGCGATGAGAA
>CAYJTX010000220.1:3969-6278 GCA_964372615.1 uncultured Bacteriovoracaceae bacterium
CCCCCCCCCCCCCCCCATGCTTTTACCACCACACCCCGCAAACCGAGATTCCAAGATTTGTGACTGGAGTTATGTCGTGTGCTATTCCGTTCTCTCGGTAGAAAATTTTCCCATTTCGCGCGAAGCGTCCGCATCCCCTCCGCGATGAGAAAGTTCTTACCGCCTGGAACGGGCTCATGATCTCGGCTCTTGCGCGGGCAGGTTTCGCCTTGAGCGAGCCGAGATTCCTGGACGCCGCGAAGCGAGCTGCGGCGTTCCTTCTGGAGAGGTTCCAGAAGCAGGGAAGACTCTTCCGGAGCTACAAGGACGGTCAGGCTCGCGTCAGGGCCTATCTGGATGACTATGCCTTCCTGGCGGCGGGACTTCTGGATCTGTATGAGACGACGGGCGCGATCCGGTGGCTGAGCACCGCGATCCAGCTCGATCAGACGCTGTGGGAGGAGTTCGAAGACCGAGGGGCCGGTGGATTTTTCATGACAGCCGGCGATCATGAGTCCCTCCTCGCGCGCGAAAAACCTGCCTCCGACGGCGCGGAGCCCGCGGGCAATCCGTGGCCGTGCTCAATCTGCTCAGACTCCATACGCTGACGACCCGGGACTCCTACCGGCAGCGCGCCGAGAGAGCATTCAAGGCGTTCGCCGGTACTCTGAAGCGGAATCCCGTGAGCCTTTCGGAAATGCTGCTGGCCTGGGACTTCCATCGCGATGTTCCGAGCGTCGTGATCCTCGTGATCCCGGAGGGGCGAAAGCCGGAGGACGCGGCTTCGCTCCTATCGGTCCTGCGAAGGCGGTTCCTCCCCAATCGGGTCGTCGGACTCGTGACCGAGGGCAGCGATCAGGAAACTCAGAGCAAGGTTCTTCCCCTTCTGGCAAGAAAGTACGCGATCGGGGGAAGGCCGACGGCCTATGTCTGCAAGCGCGGGATCTGCAGACTCCCGACATCCGATCCTCTGGAGCTCGAAAAGCAGCTGGGAGAAACCGAAATGCTGAAGCTCTAGACTTCTGAGGGATTCGAGATGTACCAGAAGTCGCCCGGTTGGAGTATACCCGGGACCACCGATGAAACTCCTCAGACTGCTCCAACGCTGGCGCCTCATCTCAGACAAGCGGCTTCTCGAGTATTATCCGCCGTTCTGGTTCATGGGGGCCCGAATTCGGGATGCGAGCCCTGACTTCCGGAGACTCGTCGTCTCCCTTCCGCTGCGGTGGTACGGCGTCAACCTGCACGGCACGATGTTCGGCGGCTTCATGTGCGCGGTCTCGGATCCGCTGCACGCGCTCCTGTGCGCGAAGATCTTCCCGGGCACCGAGGCTTGGACCCGGGCGCATAGCGTGGACTTCAGGAGGCCCGCCCGGGGAGGCGTTGAGCTGCGCATTCAGATCACCGAGCGCGAGGTCGGGGCGATCGGCCGCGCGCTCGCGAAGGACGGGCGGGCGACGCACACCTTCGAGTGCAGCTTCTGGGACAAACGCGATCATCCGGTCGCACAGGTGAGGAACACGGTTTTCCTTCGTAGGACGGGGGCGGCTGTCCAGGCGCCGAAGCGTTCTCAGAGGTCGAGCCGGGAGGCTCGCGCGCAGAGGAAGGACACATGAACGGGGCACAGGTGCATCTGGCTCTCAATCACTTTTCCATCGTGGGGATCGCCTTCTCGACGATCTTCCTGGCGGCCGCGGCGATTCGGCCGAGCGAGGGCCTGAGGAGGTCCGCGTTCGCGCTGGTCGTTCTGACCGGGATTCTGACGATTCCCGCGTTCCTGAGCGGAGAGGAAGCCGAAGAGGTGATCGAGCACCTCCCAGGCGTGACCGAGGCATTGATTCACGATCACGAGGAGCTCGCCGAGAAGGTCGCGTGGGGTGTCTGGGCGACGGCCGCGTTAGCGGGGTTTGGCTGGTTCACCTCGATTCGAAAGGGCGCCACGCCCCGCTGGGTAGTGCCGACGACGCTGGTCCTTTGCGTCGCTTTCCTCGGCCTACTTGGATGGACGAGCATGCTGGGAGGCAGGATCCGGCACCCTGAGGTCCGCCCGGACTTTGTGCAGCCGGCTCACGCGGCGGACTAGTACTACTTCGATTAGGTCATTGGGTGTTCTGGCCACCAGGGAAAACAGAACCCTTCCCACGAAGGGGTCACCCCATTTGCCACTGCTCCTCCATAAGCGAGTCTCCCGGCTCGACTGGACGGCCGGGGCTCGGGACGCACAGGAACGAGACCGCTTCTACTGCGCGCGGCGCTCGCGGGCAGGGCGGGCCAGGGGCGCGCGGCGCTCGCGGGCGGCGTCCGGTGATGGGCGCGAAGGTCGGTGCCGG
>CAYJTX010000221.1:0-6177 GCA_964372615.1 uncultured Bacteriovoracaceae bacterium
GGCATCCCATGTTTGAAGCCGCCCTCTCTTTCCTTCTTTTCGGCTTTTTCCTTTTCGGCGCGCGGACCTGAGTTGACGATCGGTCCGCCCCCTTGGGCGCCAGACTGGAACGGACTTATCTGCTCGGTTTTCTCAGCCACTGCCTTTCCATCCGGCCCGACCTGAAGTGCCTGAGCATTGTTCGAGTCAGGGGCGATGCCCATGATCGTGGGCATTTTCATGTTGCCTCCGGCACCGCTCCCTCCCCCCGTTGGGCCCTTCGGAATCTCCATGTCAGTCTTGCACTCGCAGACGGAGGTCAGGCTTTCGATGAACGGCTTGAACTGAAAGGTCATGCCTTGGAACAGCTTCTGGAGGTCCATGGTGACCTGAGTTTCCTCACAGGCCTTTACGATCTTCTTGGTCTCGGTCCTGAGCTCCTTGATTTTGAGATCGAGATCCTTTCTGATTTCTTCGGGGATCCCCTCGATGCTGATCTGCTCCTGGAGACTATCCGCGGCGTCGTTGATCTTCTTGACCGTATCGCGGCACTTGTACTCGCAGATGCCCTTCCAGGAGCCTTTCTGGTTTTCGCGCATGAGCTTTACGTTGTTCGCTACGTCGGTCGAGGCCACGTAGACCGCTCGGCCGCGGGGCAGCCTGCTCTTTTCCTCTTCCGTCGGCTCCGCGGACATGTCTTTGCCGCTCGGCGTTTTGTTCCTCGTCGTGCCGGATGAGCTCCCGGAAGTCTGCTGGTCGCGAGGCAAGTTAATAAGCCCGCTTTGTTCAAGTGTGCGAACAAAGGCATCGGCATCGAGGGGGGGGGCCCCAGCGGGCATCAACCCGTCCGGCATCGGTGCGGAAGTCATCATTTTCTTGATCTGGGGACCAGTGGCCTTCAGCCCGAAAATGACGGCGACCGCGGCGACGCAGGCGAAGGCGGGAGCGATGGGGTAAGTCAGCGCTATTATCATAGCCCCGGGATTGAAGGCTGTGGCCGCCGCGAGTGCCGTCGCGCCAACAGCGCCACCAGCAGCCATAAGGAAAAACACCTGGGGAAAAGCGAGTAGCGTGAAAATTCCCAGGGCAATGAAACCGAAGAAGAGGATGGGACCGAGTATGATCGCGGCACCCGCTGCGAGCCCGCAACCGAGGATCGCGGCGATGTAGGTCATCGAGTTGTCGTTCTCGTCCAGGAGGCCCAGCGTTCCGTCGATGACCTCGGGCTCGTGGGTCATGAATGCCTGTGGCCGGATATCGAGCACCAACGCCTTCTTGATCATATCGGCCTGGGTGCTGAATTGGCCGCCGGGTTGCACGGGGAACCCCTCTGTGAAGTCGTTGTGTATCCGCCGGCAGGTTCCGACCGGGACTCCGGGCGTACTCTTCGCCTTGGCGTCGGCCTCGGCTTTTGACGGCGGCTCTGGGGGGCCTTCGGCAAAAGCGGCAGGCTCGAAAATCGAGAATCCCCCACGCGTGACCTGAGGGGGCAGAGCGATCAGACTCACAAGGCCGATGAATGTCGTCCAACGGGCTAATGTCGTCAGGAGTGCCCGCACATCGCTTTGGCGCCGGTTCATCGTAGCCCCCTCCGTCCAAACTCTTTCGCGGTCTTCTCAGTTTACAAGGGGATCGGCCAACTTCAACCCGTTCCCTGGCTGACCCCGCATCGCGCAGCGAATCCTCAGAATCCTCGGTTGACCGCATGCGCTATCTTCGGGCGCCGGAGGAGCCTCCATGTGGAAAACGTTACTTCTTATTGCCGCCTTCGCGGCATCGGCCGCGATTCCGGCCCGGGCTTCGGAGCAGGAGCTGCGGCACTTCCTGAGCGAGCTCGGTTTTCGCGATTATTCACGGGAATTGCGCGCAAATGCTGCGGCCCTACGGGTGGGAGCCCGCGAGCCCCTTCACGCGGGCACCCGCGCGGTGCTCGAGGCCCAGGCGCCCCGATACGAGGGCTTTTCGGACGCCCGCGAGGTCGCGGTTGCCGTCGGCTCGGAGCTCGAGCGGCGTGGCGCCGACAGAGCCCTCCGGAAGGCCGTCATTAAGTTAACGGCTGGTCTGCTCAAGCTTCGGCCTAGGCGGACCAAGACGGGAATCCCGCTCCAGCTCAGCCGAGTGCAAATGCAGTTTGCCGAGTACTTCGGCCAGCATCGGCCTGATGTCGACGCTCGGCTCGCGCGCCTCGTCCACTTTCTGAACGCGGACTCGCTCATGGGTAGAACCCGGTTGCTCGGGCGGGCATTGGCTGCCGTTGTTCTGAGGCACGCGGCACTCCAGGTCGAGAGAAATGCTTGGATGCGCTCGGACTCCGACGACCTGAGCCGGGAGCTGCGGCTCGCGGTCCTGGCCCAGGGCGAGCGACTGAATGACTTTATCGGAACGACGCTGGACCTCGAATCAATTGGCGCCATTGGCGAGACGATGAACGGAATCTCAGGCGGCGTCGAACGTGGAATCTGGACGCTTCGCACGGGCGACTTCGCGCTCATCCGCTCCACCGGCGCGACGGCTGGCGCGATCACCTGGGGTGCGCGTCCCGCTCCTGAAAACCTCGCGAGGTCACTCGGGCGCTCGGGCTGGTCCGATCCTCTCGTGTCCCTCGCGGTGACGCAGGGCTACTCCCACATCGGGCTGATCTGGGTCGCGGAGGCTGACGGCATCCGGATGCCCTGGGTGCTGGATACGATGATGGGCCCCGGGGGGGGCGGCATCCGCATTACGGGACTGCGCGAACAGTTCGCCGATCCGAGCGCGTACGCCCGCCTCGCCCTGGTGCGGTACGGGAGCGAGGAGTTCCTCCGCTCAGTCCAAGGCCAGGTGGCTTGGGAGCCCTTTCGCCCGGTCGTCTGGCGCAGCGAGGGTGGAGACTGGCGGAGCCCGCTTGACGACGCGGAGTTTCGGCGCCTGCATTTTGAGATGCCGGTCGGCAGCTCGGCCGACGCCTGGCACGCCGAAGTGGCATCTCGCGCGGTAGCCTGGATCATTGAGCGGTTTCTCTTGAAGGACGGCGTCGCCTTCGCTCCCGGCGTACGGGATGTTTTCGGGCGGGCGTACTGCTCCCAGATGATCGCGCTCGCCTTTCTCCTGAGCAGCGGAGCGGACCTCGAGGCGGTGCCGGATGTCTGGGACCCGCTCATCGTCGCCGGCCATCGGATCGGCGTCGCGGACGACGTCGGGCGAGGCCTGGGTAGGTTACTCGGCGCGAGCCCGGCGAACCTCGAGGCGCTCACCCTCGACCCCAGCCGGCGGATCATCGCCCCCGCGGGCGTGCTCTGGCAGCCGATGGTGTCGGCCTACGCCGACATCCGACTCCGCCCGCGCGGCCGGATCGAGGAGCGCCTTCTCCTCCCCTACCCCACTCTCGGCGACGACCTACTCGCGGGTGCTTCAGCAGCTAAGAGTACCGATAGCGAGTCGCGGGGCCGGAGCCGACGCGAGAGAGGAGCCCGTCACGGATCGCCCCCGCGATGAGGTCGTTGGCCAGACGCCGGGAGCAACCCAGCGCGGTCGCAAGCTCGCCCGAGCCAAAGGTCCGCTCACCCACCGACGACTTGTGGCGGTCAAGCCGCTCCCGTGTTCGGACCGGGAGCGCGGCTCGTCCGCCGGACGGCTCTCCGGGCAGAAAATCATAGCGGAGGACGCAAGGCGCGGTCGCGCCGAGGGAGTAGTAGCCCTCCGCCTCGCGGATCTCGATCGGCAGGCGGGCCGCCTTGAGCCAGGCCCGCAGGCGTCGAATGCCCTGGTGCATCCGATCGACCGAGTAGAGCGGATGATAGACTTCCCCCGGACAGACCTGCTCGTGGAGCCCGGCGATTCGCAGACCGGCGTAGAAATCCGAGGCGAGCGCCGCGAGCAGCTTTTGAGGAAGCTGGCCTTCCTTGAGCTCATGCGATCCGAGCGTGTTTCGGCCGGTTCGAAGCTCGATCAGGGCCGTGACTGCAGGGCTGTCCTCGAGCAAGGCCCACTCCCGATCTGGCTCCAGGACCCTCACGTACGGGAGACCCACTGGTTTCTCCCCCGAAGGGCACGCCAGGTCGGCTCGCACCCGCTCGCGAAGGCGCGGATAAGGGCTGCCGACATAGACGTGATCCAGGAGCGGTCGATCTCCCGAGAGGAGCGAACGGTAGAAGTCCATGCTTCGCGCCGCGTACCAGTGGCGCCCGCGCGCGGCGCGATCCCGGAACGCCGCCGCCTGCCGCTCAAGCGGCGCCCGGGCCCGGGGCTTCGCGGCGTACAGCTTCGCCAGAAGCTTCCACTCCTCGAGCCGAACCCGGTTGTACTCGTCTTCCGCGTCCAGCACGGATCGCTCGACTCCATCCAGGAGCAAGATCGCCTCTCGGTACCTTCCCTTGAAAAAATGGGTCTGGCCGAGCTGAATCAGGGCATGGCGGTGGTGCAGTCGAAAGTGACTGGGCGAGGTGAGGCCGACGACTTCCTTCGCGAGGCGCTCCCCTCTTTCGATGTCCACCCTTCCATGGAGGAGCGCGATCGAGAGGTTGACCAGTGCTCCCAGCCTGAGGCTCTCCTCCAGGCGGGGGCGGCTCAGCAACCTCTCGAGCAGAGGAACGGCGTCGACCCAAGCCCAGTCGGCGAAGTGGGCCCAGGCCATGAAGAGATAGGCCCTCGGTTCCCGACTTGAGTCGACCGCGCGGAGGATTTCCTTGGCCTCCCGATAGGCCTTCAGGTCGATGAGGGCGGCGGCGTACTGCAGGAGCTCATGATTCGTCGCCGATGCCGAGAGCCGATCGCCCGAGCGGACTACGCCGCGAAGAAGTTGAATCGTAAGATCCGGGAGGCCCACGAGCCTGGCCGCGGCCCCGAGCTCCGCTCGCGCCGATCGTTTGAGGCCCCGTCTGCGCGCGAAGCGCTCGAGATCCCGCCTCGCTTCACCAAACGAGGAGTGTCGGACTTTCTCAAGGAGGCGTTCGAGGTCAACGCCCGGATTCGAGGATCTCACACGCCGTCGAGGTTATCATGAAGACGTCGCGGTAAAACAGGGTGAGCCGCGCCTCGCGCCTGCCTGCGAGCCATTCGGAGGTGCGCTCCGTGCTGAACGGGACGTTGCGGGGGAAGATCGTGAGGTCCACGTCGTGCTCGTCGCTGACGAAGGCGCGGTAGTTGTGCGCCGGTGGCAGTGGGCGGACCGGAAGGCGAAAGACCTCCTGAGTCTGAAGCGACTCGGACTCCGCATCCAGCACGTCGATGAAGACCAGCTCGCAGTGGGTCGGAAGGATGGAACGCGAGCTCGAGCCGGGTTCGGCGCACGCGATTTCGACGCGGAGGTGCAGCGAGCTCCTGGAGAGGCCGTCGCAGCGAACGATGGTTTCGGCGAAGCCGGGAGCGGCGGAGGTTAGCACGAGAGCAAATGCGAGACGTCCGAGGTTCATAGAGGGGCTCCTGGATCACCGAGCACAAGGCTCGCTTGACGCGATGCAAGGTATCGGACCCCATAAAGACTGTCAATATCTATCAACTAATTATTATTTAATAAAACCAGTACTATCCGCCGCGACTGGTTGCCGGGGGCGTGGTTTCTGCCTTGAAACTGCACGCACCCTTGCCCGAGGGCTTGAGACGGAGCGCCAGGAGACCCGGGCGTACGTATCGACGGGCGGCCGTGACGGGGCTGAAGCTGAGCGGAAAATCGCGTTCCCGGATCGTGCCGGCGCTCTGGGCCGCCTCGAGGACTTCCGCCCTCATGGTTACGGGGTTGTAACCCCGCACGATGAAGATGTGCCCGGAGGTCTTCCACGGGAGCCGAAAGACGAGGAGATCGCCTACGTGGAGGCGCTCGCCCGCGTACAGGTCGATGGGAACGAAGGCGCGTGCCGTCGTCTTGAGGTCCGTGGCCCGCCTGGCCTCGATGGTGGGGGGGCTCGGGAGGTGCCCGAATTTCTGGTGGATCCACATCATCCGGAAGTCGAGCGTCGTGAAGCGTCCCTTTCGAATTTCAGTCGGCAGGGCGGCGCTCACGAAGGTCGAACAGTCGATGCCGCTCTCCCCGCCTCCGAAGATGTAGCCGTTGTGGAGCACAGTCACCGAGCGTTCGGTACCGTTGGCGAAGGTGAGCTTGGGTTGCTCCAGGAGCCGGAGCCGCGAGCGCATCGCGGTCTGCTCGGCGGGTGGAAGGCCCGCGTACATGATGATTCGGTCAATGAGCGCATCCTGTGCCCTCGCGGGCGAAGAGGTGGGATC
>CAYJTX010000222.1:0-6172 GCA_964372615.1 uncultured Bacteriovoracaceae bacterium
GTCCGATCCCATGTTCGACGTGAACGACGAGGTCCCCGGATCGCAAGGCAGAGAGATCTTGAAGGCCCGACCACTCCACTCTTGCGTCCCGGCTCCGGCGGGGGGCTTTTCTCACTCCTCCAAGAACGTCGCTGTCGTTCACCGCCGCTACGCCCTCAGCCTCCCACTCAAACCCCTCTGAAATAGCGCCGAGTCTGAACTCGACGTTTCCAAGCGGGAGCTTACCGTCGGTGAGTAGGAATCGGATGCGATCCAGCTGGCTCTGGGTAGGCGAGAAGACGACGATCTGGACTCCGGCTGCAAGCCAGGAGCGGACCCTGGCCTCGAAGCGCTCGAGGGTGCGGTGGGCGGAGTCTTTTGGAAACACAAGCGGGACAGCCCCCATGGCCCTTGGCTCCGGTCCGTGCTGAGAGGTCTCGAAGCGGTCGATGAATGCATGGCAAAACTTTCGAATGGCCCTTTCAGCATCGAGGTCGAATCGAAAGAGCTGGGCGAAGGGGGGGCGAATCAGCCCTTCCTGGGAGGCGTGAGCCTCGAGCGCGGCGTGGTGCTCGCGGAACTTTTCCCATTCCTCGCCCGATCCCGCGTCATCGAGCCAAGCGACGGAGGGTGGGGCCCCATTTTCAGTGAGGTAGTCCCAGACAGTGCCGGGCCGCTCGTACGAGAATGGAGCCCACGAATCACATCCCTCGGGGTAAATACCGAGTCTGATCGCTTCGAGCACAGGGTCGCGGCGGCCGCGATGAATTCCGGCGTCGTCTGAATGGGCCTTGATCCGCTGACGAACGATGGGCCCAGTGGAAGGGTTCAGCAGGGCTTCTCTGGCGGGTGGGATCAGCAGGGCCTCCAGGGAACCGCCAGGGGGATCAGTCGTTCGCTGGTCGGCGGGATTGAAGGGCCGAATCTTCTCCACTTCGTCGCCGAACAACTCAATTCGCACCGGTAGATCACGATTGACGGGGAAGACATCAATTAACTCTCCTCGGACCGTGAAAGTTCCGGGGTCCTCGACCGGGTCCGCACGCGAGTGTCCGGAGTCCGTCAGTCGGCGAACCAGTAGTTCCCGGTCGCCGATGGAGTCGCCTCGATGGAGTAGGATGAGATGTTGGCGAAAAACCGGCGGAGGCAAAGTCGCCTGAAAGAGGGCCGCGGGGGTGGTGACCACTGGCCCGCGGCTGCCTTCAGGGTCGAGCACGCGGGCTATACAGCGGAGCCGCTCGTACCGAACGCGCGACGCGGGCGCGATCGGGAGGTAGGGAGAGTGCTCCCAGGTGGGAAGGAGCGTCGGGTTGAACTGGGGGATGTTGCGCCGAGCTAGAAACTCCAGAAGATCACCCACGAGCTGCTCGGCCCGCTCTGGGGTCGGACAGAGAATCACACCCGGGGCTCCACCGGAGTGGAGCCACTCGGCGATAAAATAGGCCGCGCTCGACGAAGTGAGTCCGGTGAAATGGCGAGCGTGGGTGGATTCACGCAAGGAGGCAAGAGATGACTGGACCGGTCCCGCGCCCGGTGTGGATGACATAGCGCGGGAAAAATGTACTGACCTTGACACTAATTTTCAACTTAAGTACGGTTTTTCCTAGCGATGCCGAGCGGTTGGAGTACCTACTATGTGGTTTTCCTTTCTTCCGCCCTGGCGCTCTTCATCCCGTTTGGACTATCCGTCTTCGCGTGGCTGTTACGGGGCTTCGAGGCGGGGCGGAAGACATCCCCCGCAGACTTGGCCCAGCGAGAGAAGCTCGGGGCGCGAATGAACACGAGGTTCTTCTTGGGGGCGAACTCAGCGCTTGCTCTTATCGGCCTCGCTCTGCTGCTCGTTCCCTGTGCATCGGCGCT
This sequence comes from uncultured Bacteriovoracaceae bacterium, assembly GCA_964372615.1. Taxonomy (GTDB): domain Bacteria; phylum Bdellovibrionota; class UBA1018; order UBA1018; family UBA1018; genus CAYJTX01. The sequence goes on from CAYJTX010000222.1 coordinate 1,840, forward strand.
TGGAACGGCCCCCGCGAGGGAAGGAAAATCTCGCGCGGCGGTGGCCATAGCCGTGGTCGCAGCCATCGCTGGAATCGGGCTGCTCTACGCGTCTAGAAAAGGCGATACCCGGTGGCTCAGCACCTACCGCGATGTTCAGGAGGGGACTTGAGTAGCGGCTTTGTAGCGACGGGCTTTTCCCGGATCCTCGATTGGGCTCGTTCGAGTTCGCTTTGGTATGTCTCTATTCAGGGAGGTTGCTGCGCGGACGAGGTCCTGAATACCGCAGGGTGCCGCTTTGACTTGGAACGTTTCGGCGCTCTTCCGCAAGTGGATCCGAGGCAGGCTGACCTGCTGATCGTCTCGGGCGCCATCACGTACAAGGCGGGAAGCGCAATCCGAGCGGTTTACGATTCAATGCTCTTCCCCCGCTACGTGATGTCGGTGGGGTCTTGCGCGAACTGCGGAGGAGCCTTTTCTCCGGAGCTCAGCTACTCAGTCGTCCCCGGGCTCGATCGACTGATTCCAGTGGACGTTTATGTTCCGGGTTGTCCGCCTCGCCCCGAGGCGATCATGAATGGACTCATCACCTTGCAGGACAAGATTCGTGGAAACGAGCGAGCTTCTTCCAAGACTTGAGCAGGCGGTTCCTGGCGGGGTTTTAGAGGCGCGCCCGTTCGGGCGAAGGCGGGATTTTTCAGTCTGGGTCGAGATGAGGTCGATTGAAAAGATCGCGGCGTTCCTGCGAAGCGGGGACGGACTGGATGTGGACTGGCTCGAGGCGCTCACCTGGATGGAGATTGAAGGCGCGATTGTCCTCACCTATTTTCTTCGATCCCGCGCTTTCGCATCTTCCCTCGTTGTTCGTGGATCCTTGGAAGCGATGGGGCCCTCCAGCATGCCGAAGTGCTTGTCTGTCAGGCGAGTGTGGCCTGAGGCGAGTCAGTTTGAAGAAGAGATTTCCGAGCTTGCGGGGGTCATGTTCGGAGAGCCCTCGGGCCCATTTCGCCTGGCGGTGGGGGTCGCCGGGTATCCACTCCGGAAGTCATTTGTTTTTCCGAAGGAAGTGTCAGGAATGATTCATTCACGACCCGTTGGAAGATCGGGTCCTACGGACAAATGGAGTACGTAGCCGTTCGAGCCAAACAAGAGCGGCTCTGGACAGATCTCTCAACATGGGAGATCGGGCCCTACCACAGCGCTCTTCCAGGACCTATGGGTCTTCGATTGCTCCTTGACGGAGAGGTGGTCGTTACCGCCTCGGTCGAGACCGGCTTCATGCATCGAGGGCTGGAAAAGGCCATGGAGCGCTCTTCTTGGATCGCTTGTGGAGCGATTGCGAATCGGGTGGACGGAGAGGCGCCTGTCTTTGCGGAACTCGCCTTCTGCACGGCCGTCGAGGGAATTTGTGGAACCCCGGTCCCACCGCGCGCGGAGTGCATCAGGACGCTGCTTTGCGAGCTGTCTCGCGTGTCGTCACATCTGGCGTATTTTGGTCGAATGGCCAGAGAGGTCGGCACGGAAACTCTCATGCACTATGTCCTCAGGGACAGAGAGAGGATCCTCGATCTTTTCGAGCTCCTCACGGGCGCCAGATTTTCCCTGAATTTCCTGCGAGTCGGTGGAGTGGCGGCGGACATGACTGAAGGGTTCGTGGAAAGGGTCGCCGAAGCATGCGATCTGATCCGAGTGAGGCTCAAGGAATATAATGACCTACTTTCGTATAATTTCGCCTTCATCCGGCGGACCGAGGGGATCGGGCTGGTTTCTCAGGAAGTCGCGCGTTGGGCGGGGCTTACCGGGCCAAGCGCAAGGGCCTCCGGCCTTCCTTTCGATGCGAGGAGAGACTGTCACTACGGGCTCTACGACGTCGTCGATTTTGAAGTCATGGGAGCCAGAACTGAGTTTTCAGGAGACTGCCACGGGCGTTTTCTCCTTCGGATGAGGGAAGTCGCTCAGAGCGTGGAGATCCTCAAGCAGCTCGTGGAAACGGTTCCGCCGGGAGAATTCAACTCCTGTCGTGAAGCGCCCAGAAACCCCGTTGTTCCCGCGGGAGAGGCCTACAGTCGCGTGGAGTCAGCTCGCGGACTATTGGGCTGCCATGTTGCATCCGACGGGACTCCGAGGCCGGCGCGCGTTCAATTCCGTGTACCCTCCGGCGCGGCATTAGCGCTGATCTCCAAGATTCTCCCCGGTTCCAGAATCGAGGACGTGCCCGTGATTCTCTCGAGCCTGGACTTATCGATTTCGGAGGCCGATCGATGAATGATTGGCGAGAGTCTTGGATCGCGGTGACCGGATTGCCGTCGGAGACGCCGGGATGGCTCGTAGCCATTTGCGCCCTCGCCGCTCTCTACGCCTTCGTTATCATTCCGTCCGGGGCCGCGGTGTCCATCCTCGATCGCAAGCTGGGCGCGGATTTACAGGCAAGAGTCGGTCCCAACCGGGCAGGGCGCGCAGGAGTCCTCCAACCATTGGCGGATTTCCTGAAATTAGTGCAGAAGAGGAACGCGCAGGAGACAGGAGCCGCGCAGTGGGTTTGGCTCCTGGTGCACGTAGCGGCCTTGTTCGGAACGGTTGCCGTGCTCCCACTCGGAAGCATGATTCTCATGGTGGACACCGACATGAGCGCGCTACTGCCCTTCTGGTCGACTTTCGTGTTGGCGCTCGGAACGATGTTCCTGGGGTTCAACTTAGGATCCATTTCAGGCTGGTTCGGCGGGATACGAGTGGCTTCGCAGGCGCTGGCCGCGGGCTTTCCTGCCTTGATCACCATTCTGTCCGCCGGGGCCCATGCCGGAGGATTTCGTTGGAGCGCATTCGCCGCGTGCCAGGGATTCGGCCCCTGGTCGTGGGCGCTTTTCTCGAATCCATTTCAGCTCATTGGCGGAGCTACGTTCATCGCATCGGGCGCAGTCTTGCTGGGGATCTTTCCCATGGATTCCGGTGCGGCATCCCGGGAAATTCACGGGGGAGTTGCGTCTCATCTAGCGGGGATCCAGTTTCTGACATTTCGATTCGCCAGGTACTACGTATTTTTCCTCTGGTCGGTGATTACCGTGGTGCTCTTCCTGGGCGCATGGAGACTCCCCGCGGACATCGAGGACGCACTGCGAGGACATAACGCGATTACGGCACTCATTCTTCTCGAGCTAGGAGTGATTCTCTTCAAGGCCATCTCCGTGATGCTGGGTATTGGACTTATTTCCAGGGTTGTCCCGAGGTTGCGCTCTGATCAGGCAACTGACTTCGCGTGGCAGATTCTCAGCCCGGCCGCCTTACTCGCTCTAGTCGGGACGACACTCTGGATTGGGGGCCTTTGAATGGCCATAAGGAGATCGGTCATCGCCGCTCTTTCCTCCTATGTCGGTTCGATCGCTCGGGGGACGAAGTCGATCGCCGTTTCATTTTCGGCGGCCTTTCCCTACTTGATCAATGTCAGGTCAGTTGAGCTTCGTAAGGAAGTGACGGAGCAGTATCCGGACCCGGTTTCCTCCAGGTCAGCGGACGATCTTCCGCCAAGAACTCGGGGGCTGCTTTTCAATGATATTGAGAGGTGCACGGGCTGCAAGGAGTGCGAGGTCATATGCCCGGTAAGGTGCATCACGGTAGAGGTTGAACCGGGAGCGGATATCGGAAAGACGTGGATCTCTGTCTTCGATATCGACTTTTCACGCTGCATCTACTGCGGTCTCTGCGTTGAAGCTTGTATCCCCGCATCATTGGTGCAGACCCGACAGTTCGAGGGGGCGGTCTATTCTCTGACCGACCTTGTGGCGAGCTTTGGGCGGGGCCACGTGACGAACGAGCAGAGAGAGAAGTGGGCACGAAGAAGGCAGGAAGAGCAGGGACTTTCCACCGGAGGATCCCGATGATTGAGAATTACGCACTCAGCGCCATTGCCGTCGGCGCGGCACTGGGGGCGGCCCTCGTTACGGACATGAGAAAGGCCGTACTCGGACTCTGGGTCTGCGGAGTATCCGTCGGGGGCCTGTTTCTTTCGATGGGCGCAGAGCTTGCCGCCGTCATCCAGTGGATACTTTCAACGATCACGGTTGTGACCTTCGTGTTTTACGCGGTTATGTTCGGCGAGTACCGCGGGAAGGGCCCGTCTCGGCGTTTTTGGGCCGTTCCGTCTGCCGTTGCAGCCGGCGGCTTCTCCTGCGTTGTCGTGTGGGCGCTTTCAGGGATGGCGTTTGAATTTTCGATAGGAGACCCGGTAACGACGAAGTCCGTAGGAGAAGTGGGGCTAGAAATCGCGGATACGCACTTTCTGTCGCTTACGGTGCTGGCGGTCATTCTCCTGGCGGCGCTCGTGGGGGCAGGGACGGTCGCTCGTCCGTCGGAGATCGGG
>CAYJTX010000223.1:0-6145 GCA_964372615.1 uncultured Bacteriovoracaceae bacterium
TTCGGGGCATTCCTGGACCGCCCTGACGACGTGAGCTGGACCGCAACCGCAACCGAAACTGGAACCGGCGCTGAACTGAGACCAATTCGCCTGAAAAATCTCGTTACGAGGACGGGCTCCTAGCCCCGCAGGTGCCAGCCCTTGGGCTGAGTGAACGCGAGAATTCCGTGCGTCGACAGCGTGCACCCCAGGCCTGAGTGCCCGCGTCCTGACCACGGCAACCGTGGGCTCACCCGATCGCAGCAGTTCCAGTAGGCTGAGCCCGCGTTGACCTTTTTCAAGAGGCGATCGGCGCGCGCGCGGTCGCGGGTGTATACGCCGGCCGTGAGCCCGTACTCGGTGTCGTTCATGAGCCGCGCCGCCTCGTCGTCCTCCGAAACCGCCTGGATGCCGATCACCGGGCCGAAGCTCTCCTCGCGCATGAGCTCCATCGTGTGGTTGACGCTCACCAGAACGGCGGGCTCGAAGTAGTAGCCCTTGCGGCCCGCGACGCGCCGGCCGCCGCAGAGCAGCTTCGCGCCCTTGGCGACCGCGTCCTGCACCTGCCGCTCGAGCACGTCGAGCTGCGGCGCGCGCGTGAGGGGGCCGATGTAGGTCTTCTCGTCCATGGGATCGCCGACCGCGAACCCCTTCACCGTCGAGACGAAGGCGTCTACGAACGCGTCGTGGATCTTCTGCTGAACGTAGATGCGCTCGACCGAACAGCAGCTCTGCCCGGCGTTGTACATCGCGCCGTCCGCGGTGGCCTCGGCCGCGGCCTTGGGATCGGCGTCGTCGGCGATGTAGGCCGGGTCCTTGCCTCCGAGCTCCAGCTGCACCTTGAGCATCCGGCGCGCCACGGATTCAGCGATCTTCGCGCCCGTGGCGTAGGAGCCCGTGAAAAAAACGCCGCGCACAGGCTGCTTCAGCAGCTCCGCACCCACCGCTCCGGTACCGATCACCGGAACAAAGACGTCGCGCGGCACGCCCGCCTCGTACATCCCGTCCGCGATGGCCAATCCCGTGAGGGTCGCGAACTCGCTCGGCTTGTAAAGCACCGCATTGCCCGCGATCAGGCCCGGCACGAAGACGTTCGAGCCGACGAGGTAGGGGTAGTTCCAGGCCGAGATGTTCGCGATGACCCCGAGCGGCTCGTGAACGATCCGCTCCTCGAGCTTGTCGCCCGGATCCTTCCAGACCAGCTCGTCGGCGAGCGTTCGCTCCGACGCTCCCAGGAAGAAGTCGATCCGGCCCAGAAAGCCGTTCACCTCGTTATGCGACTGGCGGATCGGCTTGCCGACCTCCGAGGTCGTGATCTTCGCCCAGTCCTCCTTGCGGCTCTCCGCGATGCCGCGAAAGCGCCGAAGCGCCTCGACCCGCTCCCGCACCCCCCGAGCGGCCCACTCCTCCTGCGCGACCCGCGCCCGACGGAACTTCTCCGCGACGCCCGCCGGCGTGTCCTCCTCGACCTCGCGGATAAGCTGCTCCGTTGCCGGGTTCACGATCTTGAGCATTGGGCCTCCTTGAGAAACTCACGAATCAGCGGAGCACCGTCCAACAGCGACGGATCGGCATGGAACTCCGGGTGCCACTGCACACCGAATACCCAGTTTTCTACCTTGCGCCGAAACGCCTCGACAATCCCATCGCGCTCGCTCTTGGCCTCCACGACGAGGTCCTTGCCGAGGGACTTCACCGCCTGGTGGTGGATGGAGTTGACCGTCACGAGCTTCTGCCCGCCGTAGAGCCTGGCCAGGAGAGACGTCGGCTCGATCACAACGCGGTGGTGATTGGAGTCGTACGCCTCCCAGTTGCGGTGGTCGCCTGCGTCGGGAAGCTGGAAGGCGATGTCCTGGTAGAGCGTCCCGCCGAACGCGACATTGAGAAGCTGATAACCTCGGCATACGCCGAGCACGGGCTTCCTTGCCGCCAGGAACTCCCGCACGAGCTCCAGCTCATAGACGTCCCTCACGCGGTCGCCCGACCACTCGGGCCGGATCGGCTTCTCGCCGTAACTGAGCGGCGAGAGGTCCGAGCCCCCCTGCAGGACGAGCCCATCGAGGTCAGAGGCATAGCTCGCGAGCGAAGCCTGCGACCCCTCCTCCGGAGAGGGAATCAGGTACGCGAGCGCGCCTTCGGACTGGACCCACCGGGCCATCGACTGCTCGACGTACTGGAGGGTCTTGCCCTTGAAGATCGCGCGCTGCGGATCTGCGTGAAAAAAACAGGCAGATAGGCCGATCCGCAGAGCCATATCAGAAGGCCTCGTTGAAGATCCGGACGAAGTCCTCGCGCGTGCAGGACTTTGGATTATTCGGGTGACAGGCGTCGTCGACCGCAATTCTTACGAGCCCGTCCAGCTTGTCGCGACCCACGCCGGCCTCACCCAGGCGCGCGGGAACGGCCGCGTCCGCCTTGAGGCGCTTGAGCCACTCGAGGAATCCCTCCGGGCGGGCGTCCTTGAGGCCGACCGTGACCGCCATCCGCGAGAACCGGTCGCCCGAGACCGACAGATTATGCTTGAGCGCGTGGTCGATCATGATCCCGTTGGCGAGCCCATGGTGCATGTCGCAGACGGTACCGAGCGCGTGGGCGCAGGAGTGCGTCACGCCGAGCCCCTTCTGAAACGCGATCGCCCCCATCATCGAGGCCATCAGCATTCCGCCCCGGGCCTCGAGGTTCCTGGGCTCGCGAACCGCGCGCACCAGATTTTCCGCCGCGAGTCGCAGCCCCTCCAGCGCGATTCCGTCGCAGATCGGATGGAAGCCTTTGGCCAGGAACGCCTCCACGCAATGCGTGAGCGCGTCCATTCCGGTCGCGGCCGTGACCTTCGCGGGCATGTCGACCGTGAGCTCCGGGTCCGCGAAGACGGCCTTCGCGAGCAGCTTGGGCGAGAAGATGATCTTCTTCACGTGCGTCTCGTCGTCGGAGACGACCGAGCTCCTGCCCACCTCGCTGCCGGTGCCCGCCGTCGTCGGCAGTGCCACCCAGTAGGGGATGTCGCGATCGAACGGACGCGCCCCCGGCTTCTCGTCCTCGTATTCGAAGAGATCGCCCGGGTGGTTCACCAGGAGCGCGATCGCCTTGGCGACGTCGAGCGCCGCTCCGCCGCCAAGCCCCACGATCGAGTCGGCCTTGTGCGCGCGGTAGGCCTTCACTCCCTCCAGAACCTGGGTCTTCACCGGGTTGCCCCAGATGCCCGAGAAAGACTCGGCGCCGAGGCCCTTGGATTTCAGACCGTCGAGGAGCTCGCGGTGCAACGGGAGCGCCGCGACCCCTCGGTCCGTCACCACGAGCGGGCGCGAGGCGCCTGCGGTTTTAAGCGCGTCGGCCACGAGCGCTCTCACGCCGGGGCCGAAGTGGATGAGGGTCGGAAAACTGAATCGATACTGGGCCATGGGAAACCTCCTCTAGATGATCTCGAAATACCTCTGCAGCTCCCAGTTCGTCACCGAATCCTGGAACTGCCGCCATTCCCATTCGCGGGTCTGGACGAAGTGGTCGACGAGCGCGTCGCCGAAAAACTCCCGCGCGAGCTTCGACTCCTTGAGCCTCTTCGTGGCCTCCCAGAGATTTCTGGGCAGCCGCTCGATCTTCGACTCGTGGTAGGCGTTGCCCACGATCGGAGCGTCCGTGAGCTTGAGCCCCTTCTCAACGCCGTAGAGGCCTGACGCGACGGCCGCCGCGACCGCGAGGTACGGATTGCAGTCCGAGCCCGGCACCCGCATCTCGAGACGGGTCGACTTCATGCTACCCGGAATCACCCGCGCGGCGACCGTCCGGTTGTCGATACCCCAGGTCGATTTCGTCGGCGCCCAGTAGCCGTCGACGAGCCGCTTGTAGCTGTTGACCGTCGGCGCGTAAAACGCGAGGAACTCAGGCAGGCACTGAAGAAGTCCCGCGGTGAAGCTCTTGAAGATCCCGCTCATTCTGTGCGGGTCCTTCTCGTCGAAGAAGACGTTCTTGCCGCCCTCCCAGAGGCTCAGGTGCGTGTGACCGCTGCAGCCGGGCAGCTCCTGGTTCCACTTCGCCATGAAGCTCGGAAAGATCCCGAAACGGTGCCCGATATCCTTCACTCCCGACTTGAAAAGGACCGCCCGGTCGGCCGCCTCGAGCGCCTCGCTGTAGAGGATCGCGGCCTCGAAGACGCCGGGACCCGTCTCCGTGTGCAACCCCTCGATCGGGACTCCGAACTCCCGCATCTCGTCCATGATGGCGTTGAAGAAGGGCAGGTTCTGGCCCATGCGCAGCAGTGAGTAGCCGAACATGCCCGGTGAGAGGGGCCGGATGTCCGAAAAGCCCTTGGCGTGGAGGTCCGCGGAGGTCTCCCGGAAGTTGAACCATTCGAACTCCAGCCCGGCGGAGGCCTGGAAGCCCGCCTTCGCTGCCCTTCCGACCACTCGCTTGAGCGCCTGCCGCGGGCAGACGCCGAGCGGCTTGCCGGAGGCGTCCTCGAAGTCGCCCAGGAAGAAGGGTACGTTGGAATCCCACGGGACCTTGCGGTAGGTCTTGAGATCGATGCGCGCGAGCGCGTCGGGATAGCCGCTGTGCCAGCCCGTGTAGGCCGAGTTGTCGTAGCAGACGTCGCCTGAGTCCCAGCCGAAGACGACGTTGCAGAATCCCAGGCCCGCGCCCTCGGCGGCCCCCAGGAACTTGTCCCGGTGCAGATATTTACCGCGGAGGATTCCGTCGATGTCCGCCACCGCGACCTTCACCTTCTTCGCGTCGGACTTCCGGATTTCCTCGACTACGTTCTGAGTCGCGCTCATGCCATTTCCCTCTCTCGAATCGCTTTCGGAACCGCCAGGTAGAACCAGGCATATCCACCCGCGAGAATGCCGACGAAGATCGCGGCCAGCTTGATGTTGTAGTAGGTCAGCGCCGCGAGCGAGATCACGCCGATACCCAGCGCCAGGGCCGGGAATACCGGGTAAAACGGAGCGCGGTACGGTCGCCTGAGCTCAGGCTCCTTCGCCCGAAGCGCGAAGAGGGCGACCATCGAGATCACATAGAGGCTCGCGGCCCCGAACGCCGCCATCGTGATGATCTCGCCCGTGCGCCCCGTCAGGAGCGCGGCGATTCCGATGACCATGTTCACGAGGAGCGCCGCGGCCGGAGTCTTGCGCCGCTCGTGCGTCACGCCGATGAAGGCCGGCGCGTAACCCATCCGGCCGAATTCCAGGGTAGCGCGCCCCGCACAGAGGATGATGCCGTGGAAGGAGGCGAGCAGGCCGCAGAGCCCGATCCCCACGAGCATGTGGTAGAGGAAATGCCCCTCGGCCACGATGTGCCGAAGCGCGAGCGGGAGCGGCGAATCCGAAGTCTCGGTCGTGCCGGGCCTGAAGACGACGGCCTCCCAGCCGGCGACTCCCACCGCGCAGAAGAATGTGATGAGCGCGAGCGCCACGAGCGTGAGCATCGCCGAGCCGAAGCCGCGCGCGAGGTCGCGCTCGGGGTCTCGGCTCTCCTCCGCCACGTTCGCCACTCCTTCGATCGCCAGGTAAAACCAGATGGCGAAGGGAATAGACGCGAAGACCCCGGCGCCCCAGCCGTTCGGCAGGGGGTTGCGCGAGAAGGCCTCCCAGGTGAATGACGGAGCGGTCACCCCCGCGAAGATCAGCAGCTCGGCTACCGCGAGCACGGTGATCACGAGCTCGAAGAGCGCGCTCTGGCGCACGCCCCAGATGTTGAGGCCCGTGAACAGGAAGAAGGCGACGATGGCGATCCCGGTCGGCGGGAGGGACGGAAAGTAGATGTTGAAATACGCCCCGATCGCGGCGGCGATCGCCGGCGGCGCGAAGAGGAACTCCAGGCACTGCACCATGCCCGCGAGGTAGCCCAGCTCGGGCCCGAGCGCGCGGCTGCCGTAGATGAACGCGCCGCCGGCCTTCGGCATCGCGCACGAAAGCTCCGCGTAGCTGTAGACGAAGGTCACGTACATGACTGTCACGAGCAGCGTCGCGACGAGGAATCCGTACGGACCGCCGAGCGGTAGCCCAAGATTCCAACCGAAGTACATGCCCGAGATGACGTAACCCACCCCAAGGGCCCAGAGCATCACCGGGCCCAGCGTCTTGTTCAGAGCACTGGACATGGGGGCGTGTGTACGCGCGCGCCCTACACGACTCCAGCCGAGATCATTAGACATTATGCGTCATGAATTTTT
>CAYJTX010000224.1:0-6132 GCA_964372615.1 uncultured Bacteriovoracaceae bacterium
TGGGTTTAATGGACTTCTATCTTTTCAAGAAGATCATCGACGAGGCGGCCGAAGAAGGCCTCTGCTCGCTCGTGATCGCGGCACGGGGCGAGCCGCTGCTTCATACGAAATTTTTCGAGATGGTGCGTTACGCCAAGGACAAGGGCATTCTCGAGGTGAAGATCAACACCAATGCGACGAAGCTCACGCCCGAGAAAATCGAAAGGCTGCTCGAGTGCGGCATCGACATCCTGGTCTTCTCCGTCGACTCCTACGTGAAGGAACGCTACGAGAGAATCCGCGTCAACGCGAACTTTGACGAGGTGATGCGGAATATCCGCCACTTCGTGAAGCGCAAGAAGGAAGCGAACAGCCCGATCAAGACGCGGGTCTCGATGCTGCTCATCGATCCTCAAGACACCGCCGAAGAGGCCCAGGCCTTCTGGGGCGATCTCGTCGACGAGTTCGCGGTCGGCATCCCGCAGCGGGTGCTCGACCTGTACGCCCATGACGAGGTCGACGTCACCACGCCGTGCGCGCATCTCTGGGAGCGCATGTATATCTGGCAAGACGGAACGGCCAACCCGTGCGAGCAAGACTACAAGTCGACGCTCAGCCGCTGGAACGTGCGCGACCAGTCGGTGAAGACGATCTGGCATGAAAGGAGGTACCAAGCCTACCGCGACCTTCATGCCGACGGAAAAAAGAACACGCTGAACCCCTGCAACCGATGTGACGGGATATGATCCTCAGGGTCGGCGTCGTCGGACTCGGCAATCATGGAAAGCTTCTGCTCGAGCGCTTTCGCCGACTCGACAACCGCTACGTCGTGACGACGGTTCTTTCGCGACGGCCAGACGCCGCGGTGGCCTTCGGCCTTCCCACCTTGACCGATGAGCGCGCCTTCTACGGCTCGGACCTCGACCTCGTGGCGGTAGCCACGCCCAACCATACCCACTCGAGCCACCTCGAGCTGGCGCTCAGGTCGGGCAAGCGCTGCTTCGTCGAAAAGCCGATGGTGAGCAGCGCCGAGGAAGTCGCGGCACTGCGGGCCTTTCCCGACGAGGTCCTCGGGCGCGTCTACGTCGGCCACAACGTCCGGCGTCGCCCCGTCTTCCGCAAGCTCAAGGAGCTCCTGGCCACGGCGGGCCTGGGAAAAATCGTAAACGTCTCGCTCAACTACTCGCATGGAGGCATCCACCACGTGCCCAAGGAAAATTGGCGGCACTCGCGCGAGCTCCACCGGGAGGGGGCGCTCAGCACGGCGGGCGTGCACTATCTCGACCTCATCCATTCCCTCTTCGGGCCAGCGAAGAACGTCTACGCGATCCTGGGAAGCTACGCCGGACTTTCCGATGCCTTCGACGCCAACCTGGTCGTCGGCGAGCTTGCGAACGAGGCGACGTACTCGCTCCAGTCGAATTACTGCCAGTGCAGCGAACAGTGGCTTACGGTCACCGGAACCGACGGCACCCTTTACGTCGAGCGCGACCGGCTCTCCCTTCGCCAAGGCCGCGACCAGGACAAGCGCCCCTCGGAGCGCAAGCTCGTGTTCACCGGGGAAGAGCGCGACACCATCGAAGACCAGCTGGTCGAGCTGCACCGGGCCGTGCAGGGCGAATGCGCCTTTGAAACCGGCTTCCAGGCGGGGGCCGACGCCGTTTTGTTTCTCGACGCTGCCTACCAGAGCTCGATCCGTCGCGCCCCAGTGGCCCTTTCGGAGTACCCGGGCTATTTCGCGAGGACCCGCTGAGAATGGCGCTCCTGGCGGTCAACTTCCATTACATCGGCGGCCCGCCCGGGCCGTTTCCCGCCATCTACCCGGTTTCCGCGGAAGCTCTGGCTGCGCAGCTCGAGGCGCTCGGCCGCGAGTTCACTTTCGTCAGCGGCGCCGATCTGCTGGCCGCCGTCGAAGGGAAGAAGGCTCTTCCGCCCTCAGCCTGCGCAATCACGTTCGACGACGGCCTGCGCTCCCAGGTGGAGGTCGCGCTCCCCGTCCTGGATCGCCTGCGCGTACCTGCTCTCTTCTTCGTCTGCGGCCAGCCGGTGGCCGAGCGCAGGGCCCTTTCGGTGCACAAGATCCACCACATCAGCGCCCACCGGGAGCCCGACCGCCTGCTCGAGGCCCTCGAGGCGTTCTACCTGCGCGAGAAGCTGCCCAGGCTCAACGAAGCCGAGGCCCTGATCAAAGCCCACGCCATGTATCGCTACGACGGCGACCGGTCGGCGCTGACCAAGTGGCGGCTCAACTACGAGCTCGAAGCCGGGCTGCGCGACCGCTTCACGGACTCGGTTTTCGCCGAGCTCGTTTCCAGCGAAGAGAGCTGGTGCACCTCGGCCTACCTGGACGCCGACCAGATCCGGATGCTAGGCGGGCGGGGTTACCTGGGAAATCACACCTACGGTCACCTGCCGCTCCGCAAGCTATCCGACGCCGCCCTGTCGTCCGAGCTCACCCGCAGCCAGAAGGCGCTCCAGGCGATCACGGGTGCGCCGGTGCCGTTCATCTCCTATCCCTACGGGGGCGAAAACGCCGTCTCGTCGCGCGAGTCTCTCTGCGCCGCGAAGGCCGGCTTCCGGGTCGGTTTCACGATGGAGCGAGCCGTGAACCTCTCGCTCACCGACCCGCTGCTCCTGGCCCGGCTGGACACCAACGACGCCGTCGGCGGCAAAAGGCCGTTGCCGGCCCTCGCGCCCCGAAGCCGCTACCTTCAGGAAGCCACCGCATGAAGACTCCCGTCGTCTGGGGAATCGTGCCCGCCCGCGGCGGCTCGAAGGGCGTGCCACGCAAGAACGTGAAGCTTCTGGCGGGAAGGCCCCTGCTCCATTACACGGCCAAGCCCGCCCTCGAGTCGGGCATCTTCAGCCGGCTCGTGCTCAGCACGGAGGACCCCGAGATCGCGAAGCGGGGGAAAGATCTCGGCCTCGACGTGCCGTTCGCGCGCCCCGCCGAGCTGGCGCTCGACACAACGCCGATGATCGACGTGCTGCTGTACACGGTCGAACGCCTCCTCGCCGAGAACACGGGCCCGCGGCCGGACCTGATCTTCCTGCTTCAGCCCACCTCGCCGTTCCGCACGCCCGAGCTGATCCGCCGGCTGGTCGACCGGCTCTGGAGCACCGGCGCCGATTCGCTCATCACGGTCATGGCGCTGCCTCAGCACTGCAGCCCCGATTTCGTGATGAAGATAGTCGACGGCAAGATCACGTTCTTTCTCGAGGCCGGAGGCCGTGTCACGCGACGCCAGGACGCGCGCATCGCCTATCTCCGGAACGGCACGGCCTACATCCTGCGGCTCGAGGCGCTGCTTCGGAACCGCAGTATCTACTGCGACAACGCGATCCCCTTCATTCAGCCGGCCGAGGAGTCGCTGACCATCGACGACCTGGAAGACTGGGAAGCGGCCGAACGGCACTTCGCGCGAACGGGTAAGACGTGAACGGCAGAAAGCGCAGGGTTCTGCTCTTTACCTGGTGGCTCGACATTCACTGGCGGAATTTTTACGGGAGCGGCCTGCTGGAGTACCTTGCACGCGATTTCGACGAAATCATCGTCGCAAGCCCCCGCCCCGTCCCGAAGGATGTGGTTCCGCCCAATGTTCGACTCATCCAGGACCGGTGGTTGTTTTCGGACCCGATACTCGACCGGCTGTCCAGCGTCATCCAGCTCCGGGGCGTTCTCGAGATCTCGATCAAGCGCGCTGAGATCTCAAAGTTCTACCGGCGCGACACTCCGCTGAAGTACTGGCTTGCCTGCTTCGCGTGGCCACCTGTCTATTCGTTGTATTACCTCGGCGTCCTTTTGCGCGTGCTCATCGCATGGCCCAAGTTGCGACGCATGCGACCGACCGTAGCGCTCACGAGTAGTTTCGTCTGGGGCGGTTACGACAGCGTCGTGGGAATGTATCTGCGCCTCCGGCGGATACCCTGGCACGCGCTGGTAACCAGCTGGGACAATCCGAGCTGCAAAGGGCGCTTTCCCCTCAAGCCGGACCGTGTGATCGTGTGGGGCGACCAGAATGTCGAAGAAGCAAAACGACTGCTCAAGATCAGTGCCGATCGGGTCGTCGGCCTCACTCCGCCCCACTTCGTGCGGATCCTCGACATCGCTGCCGAACCGGCGACCCGCGGCAAGCACATCGCCTTGATCGGCGTGGGAAAGGTGAACTACCTGCACGAAACCGAGTTCGTGCACAAGCTGGTGCAGCTCCTCCAGAAAGACGGCACCCTCAAGAAAATTCCGCTGATCATCCGACCGCATCCCAACGACTCCGGTGCCTGGACCCAGCAATTCACTGGAATGGAAAACGTCATCATCGATCCTGCCACCGAGAAGCACGCGAGCACCTGGACCGTGTATTCAACCGATCGGGATGCGCTTGACAGTTACTATCGCCTCCTTCGCGACGCCGTCGTGGTCATCACGCACTACTCCACGGCGTTGGTGGAGGCCGGACTCATGCGCGTACCCTGCATCGTGCCCCGCATCCCGTTTCCCGAGGATTTGCGGTTTTTTACCCGGCACGACTGGCTTCCTCACTCATTTGAGATGCGCAAATCGCCTGGGCTGCTCAGTGTCAGCTCCGTCGACGAGCTTCGCGCGGCTCTTCGCAAGACCGTCCAGCAGGGACTGCCCCAGTCGGCGATAGACACCCACTTCAAGGCCTGCGAAGTCGTCGCGAAATTTCCGTCGAAAACTCTGTTCGCCGACTATGCCAGAATTCTTTCAGAGCCCGGCCCGTGAGCCCCGCCCGATCCAAGCGCCCCTCGCGCCGAACTTGGGTTTTCAGAAGCCGGCAGGCCTAGCTCAACCTTTGCGAATTTCTCGAAGAACACTCGCATGATGTCTTCGCGGCCTTTCGATTCCGTATCGAGCATGAAGTCGAAGACGCGCGGATCCTCGGAATTTCCGCCGAGCGCCGCGTTCACGTGCTTTTCAAAGCCCTCGTCCACGAAGCGGGCGCCCGTGTCATTGAACTTGTAGTGGTGGAGGTAGCGCATGTAGATGAAAGCCTCGATCTGCTTGCGATCGATGGCGAGGTTCAGCTGGTCGGCGTTCCTGACGCACCGGTCGAATTCCTCGACCGTTTTCGGCATCATGAAAAAATCGAAGGCCGACTGAACGCAGTCGCCACCCGAAACGACGGGCACGCCATGGTAGGCGTACTCGTGGATGGCCGTACCGTGCGGGCTGAAGGCCGCGCTGATCCCTTCCGAGATGATCTGCGTGTTCGAGACTTTCCTATCGAGAAAGGCGACGTTCGGATAATCCTTCTTGAGCCGCTCGATGATGTCGATATTGCGTGGCCGCGCGAGCGGGTGGGGTTTCACGTACCAGTCAAATTTCGTTTGTCCGGCCCGGTCGAGAATGAACCGCACCCACTCGTAGAAATCGGGAAACACCGACCAGCGGTAAAAATGCGGGCCGTCGAAAAAACAGCTGAGAAGCACGATCGCGCGCGGGCGACCGGTATCCTTCATGACGCGCTTCTGCTGACCCTGGCCCCACGACGACTTCCCAAGCATCACCCGCTGGTGTCCCAGCCGTCCGGAAGTACCCGAGTACCATTTTTCGAGGGCGGCCCGGGCTTCGGCCCGACACGTTTCCTGCTGCGCGGGTGAAAAGGACTCGAAAATCCTGCGGTAATCCCAGTACGCGAACTCCTGGAAGACGTGTTCCTGGTCCACCTTCAGCAAGTTGATCTTGTCGTCCGCTCGCCATCCCGGATAAACCCGAATCACCGGAATTCCCCGACGAGCGGCCAGCCGCGCCAGGATGCCCCAGTAGATGAAGATCAGATGACTGGTCAACAGGGCCTTGACGCATTTCCGGTCAAGGTACTCCTGGCAGAGCCGAAAGATGAGGTAGGCGTCTTCGAGCACCTGCCTCAGACCATCGCTCGTGATGTCCATCGTCTCGCGGTCGTCGCGAAGGTAGGATTGATAGATGAGGGATCCGATGTTGATCCCGTCAAGCTCAAGACCAAGAACGTCGTTCTTGGTCTTGAGGCGCCCCATCACGGTTTCGCCGAACTCGCGCGCCCCTTTCGCGTGACGATGCACCCCCTTGAACGAGAGCCCCAGCTTGGCGCCGAACGATTCGTATATTTTCCGCAGCCGAAGCTTCGATAGGCCGAGCCTTCCGAGGCCCGA
>CAYJTX010000225.1:0-6111 GCA_964372615.1 uncultured Bacteriovoracaceae bacterium
TCCGATCTCACGAACCGGCTTCAGACTTCACTCCTGCCTCGTGAAATGAGGATGGGCGGTTTCCCCTGCCTCGTCAAAAATTACCCCAACCTATTGGGGGCGAGAACTGGCCCCCCCACTACGGATTGGGATGGGCACTCGCGTTAGGTCCTAGTGGGACATGGGTTTTTTCGTCCCGCGAGCGGTTCCGAAGCCCGCAAAAGAAGATCTATTGCGCTGCAGAATTCCGCCTCGGCCTTGACCGAAGCCTCATTCTGGTATCCACGCGGCAATTTGGCTCGATTCTCACCGAAAAATGAGCAAATCCCGAAATTCCTCGGCGCGCGGGCGGTTTCCGCAAGTATTCGCGCACCTTCACGCGACTGTCGCGGAGTTCGCGGGCCTTTCAACCTATTTTAGGTAATTTTGCGAGGCAAATGGGCCCATTCAGCCGGGCTCACCTCGACAACGCCGAGGAAGATCCTGAGACTCTGTGGCCTGTCGCGGCATTTGAGCCTGACGATCAGCGTCCGCCAAACGCCCTTTCGGGAGCCTTGAAGGTGGGAGACAGCTCATCGACGCGCGACACCTCTGCAGCCGACATCGCCAGCCGCGTATCATCCCTGTGAACCTGCTTGCGCGCCTGGCGTGCGGGGCGGGGAACCGTAAAGAGGATGATGGTCGACATTCCGACGAGCCTTCCGTCCCAGGTGAAGATCGGACCGCCGCTGTCGCCAGGAAGAATCTCGTTGGAAACCTCGATCCAGCCGGCATTCCTGAAATCAAAACTTCCCCGATAGATCCCGCGAATCGCAGGCATCATCTTCGACTCCGCGTTGCCGACGCTGAAAATCTCCGTCCCCTCTTCGGGGGGCGAGCGACCCAGGCGCGGGTCAAAGTACCGGGCCGGATAATGATCGAGCTTGAGGACGCAAAGATCGGTCCGGCTGCTCCGCTGACAGTGGCCGACCTGATACTTTTCGATGATCCGCCCGTTCGGGAGCACGAACCTGGGATGGGCCCCGCCCTTGCCTTCCGCGACCTCCTCCATCACGTGGAAGTTCGTCGCTACGACGCCATCCGGACTGATGAAAAAACCCGAGCCCGTGCCCCGGGTCCGGCCCTGGGCGTCCAGGATCTCGATTCGCAGAATCGCGTCGGCCCAGATTCTGGCCGCCAGATGCTCCGGCTTGAGCCAACGCGGAAAGAGCCAGGGCGGGAGATGCGCCCGATCGAAGGAGGCTCCGGGACCGACGTCCCCGAGCTCCCTTCGATGATCCCCGTACCTGACGGCGACCGGAATCGCCTGTTCGGAGGAGAAGCTGCCCTCCACGCGATCTCCATTTACGGAATTGCGGACGACCTTGGCACGCAGGCTCCCTTGTGCCGACCGTTCGGTCTCCCACTCGAAGGTTCCGGTTCCGATGGCCTTCGGACGCCCCTCCCGCAGAACTCGCACCTCGGTCTTCCAGCGCCGCCCGTCCGACGCACTGTAGAGGAGGCGCTCCTGGCGCCCCGATATCAAATCCCTTCGGACCCGCACCGCCCAGGCCCCCCCCCGAACCGGTCCGCCTCCCCACTCGAGCCGCTCGTCGACCGAGTCGCCTCCCGGACCGTCCTCGATGACCGCGGTCAGAAGGTCGCCCTTTCCATAGGAGTAATTGTGGATTCTGCCGATCGCGCTCACGGCTCGCACGAGGCGCCCCCGGGAATCGTACTCGAACGGAACGGACTTGCCGACGGAAGCTCCGCCCGCCGCCTTTCCGGTTTCCATGCGGACGACTCGCTTGCCGTCCGTCACGACCCGCATCAGCACCTCGCCTCCGAAGCGAACCTCCCGGGGCGCCCCGGCCTCGGTGCGCAGAATCTCGAAGAACGGGCCATCTCTCCGTATCCACCAGCGCGTCTTCCGGCCCCGGGAGTCGAAGGCGATCGTCAAGCCCTCGAGCTCAAGCTCGTACCCGTCGCCGACGCGCCGAAGCCGCTGCCGCGAGCTCAAGTCGCCCCGGTAGTGACCCGGCTTGAGGGGATCCGGCACGAAGCGGACGCCGTCGCCGCAGAGAAACCCGTCCCAGACGATCGGTCCGCCCGACTGCTTCGGTGCGTTTCCGTCCGAAGAAAAAACCAGGCGTTCGTCCCAGTCCGCCTTCCAGCCAGAGCCAAGCCAGCTCGCGGGCGCCTCCGAGCAGTAGACGCGGCTGTAGCCCGCCTTGCGAGAGGGCTCCCAGACGTCGTACCCTTCCGCCGAGAACGCGCCCGTGCGAAGCTGGATGTCGCCCCCGCGCGCGGCCGTCGCCGCCGCCGCGACGGCGACGATCACACTCAGACGAATTTTTCCGTGAACTCTCCGCCGGCGAAGGTGAAGAGCTTCTTCTGCCCGTCGACCTCGGTCTCGACGTTGACCGGGCGGCGCCAGACCTCCGCGAGCGCGCGCAGCGTCTCCCGGGCCCACTTCACGTCGAGGTCGAGTCCCTGATGCTTGTGCCACAGCAGCAACTCACCTTTGTTCTGGAAGTTCCCGTCCATCACGTAGATGAACGGCTGCCCACGATTCGTGAGCTGGAAAAGCAGCTTCTCCTTGACCTTCTTGAAATCCCGCTCGGCGATTTCGTACTGATTCGTACGTCGATTGAACGCATAGGTGTACAGCTTCAGCCGCTCGACGAACTCCTCGGTGAGGTATTGGTCGATAAACGTGACGTCGTTGCAGACCTGCCGAACCTCGAAGATCTTCTGGCGTCCCAGCCCGAGCTTGCGGTCCCAACGGAACTTGGCGACCATGTCGTCGCACTCGTCGAACTCCTTGCCGAACTTGCCCCGGTTCCAACGCTCCTCGATGTCGCGAAACAGCTCGAGCCCTATCTTGTAGGGATTCACCCTTCCAGGCGACAACGCCATCGTTCCCGCGTGCTGGTCGGCGAAGTCGATGACCTCGGAGTCGCGCAGCGCCTTCTGCGTCATGATAGTCGAGTGCCAGTAGGAGGCCCAGCCCTCTTTCAAGATCTTGGTCTGGACCTGCGGCGCGAAGTAGTAGGCTTCGTCGCGTATGATCCGAAGCACTTCCTGCTCCCATCCCTCGAGCGGCGCGTGCTCCAGTAGGAACTCGAGCACGTCCTTCACCGGCTCGGGGGGGTTGCGCTTGGCCTTCTTCGCCGCGTCCTCCGCCCTCTTCTTCTGCTCCTCCAGGAACTCCGGCGGATTGATGAACTTGTCGAGGTAGGGCCGCACGGTCTTGATCCGCCCCAGCTCCAGGGTCTTCTGCTCGTCGTCGTCTCCGGGCTCCTCGCGACGCTTCGTCGGGGAGAACGGGGCGTAGGGATCGATCAGGGTCTCGAGCGCCAGGCACCGGTCGATGAAGGTCTCGATCGCGTCCTGGCCGTAGCGGTCCATGAGGCCCCGGATCCGCACGGCGTTGTTCGCCATCGAGTCGAGCATTTTTCTGTTCGTCTTCGAGAACCAGTAGTTGTTCTTGAAAAAGTCCACATGCCCGTACACGTGCGCCATGACCGTTTTCTGGTCCACGACGCTGTTGGACTTCATCAGATACGCGTAGGCAGGGTTGGTGTTGATCACCATCTCGTAGATTTTCTGCAGGCCCCAGGTGTAGCCCTTCGAGAGCTGGTCGTACTCCATGCCGAAGCGCCAATGCGGGTAGCGGACCGGAAAGCCTCCCTGGGCCGCCAGCGCGTTGATCTGCTCGTAGTCGACCATCTCGAAGATCGTGTCGAAGGGATCGAGCCCGAATCCCTTCGCGTAGCCCAGAATCTCGTCGCGCGCCT
This sequence comes from uncultured Bacteriovoracaceae bacterium, assembly GCA_964372615.1. Classification (GTDB taxonomy): domain Bacteria; phylum Bdellovibrionota; class UBA1018; order UBA1018; family UBA1018; genus CAYJTX01. The sequence goes on from CAYJTX010000225.1 coordinate 3,759, forward strand.
TCACGAGCTCGGAGGTCAGGTCGCTGCTGATATAATCGCTCGCGGCCATCCGGTTACTTCCCCTTCCCCAGGAAGTCCTTGATGCTCTGGAGAATCCCTTCCTTGCTCTCGACCTTGGAAAGGATCACCCGCTCGTGCTCGGTTCCGAAATGCTCCTTGAGGTCCTTGTAAAACTGCCCGGAACCGTACCTCGACTCCACCTGACCGTAGCAGAAGACGTTCGACACCGGCAGGAGCGCCTTCTCTAGTATTTCCATGCAAAGACGGGTGTCCTCGCCCGACCAGTTGTCCCCGTCCGAGAAATGGAACGGATAGATGTTCCAGTCGCTCGGCGCGTAGTCGGTCTGGATGATCCGTTCACAGAGCTTGTACGCGGAGCTGATGAGCGTCCCTCCGCTCTCGCGAGTTCGAAAGAACGTGGTTTCGTCCACCTCGCGCGCCGTGGCGTCGTGGATGACGTAGCGGGTCTCGAGCCCCTTGTACTGCGAACGCAGCCAGGTATCGATCCAGAACGCCTCCGTGCGGACGATCTCCTTCTGCTCGTCGCCCATGGAGCCCGAGACGTCCATCATGTAGATGATGACCGCGTTGTTCTCGTGGCGGATGTCGGTTTTCCAGGAGCGGTATCTCATGTCCCGCCGGATCGGCACGATGACGGGCTTCGCCGGGTTGTAAATCCCGGAGGAGATCTGGCGCCGGAGGGTCTCCTTGAAGGTGCGGCGGAAGTGGCGAAGCGAGTTCGGCCCCTGGTTGGCGATACCCGTGTACTTCTCGGTCTTGGCCTTGACGGTCTTGTGCCCGCGGGGCTCGATCCGGGGAAGCTCGAGCTGCTCTCCCAGGATCTCGGCGAGCTCCTGGAGCGTCAGGTCGACCTCGAGCAGATGCTCGCCCGGAAGGTTCCCGGCCTCGTGGCCCTCGCCCCCTTCGGACGGATCGCCCTGCCCGATCGCGTCGCCGGGTTTGCCGTCGCCCTGCCCCGTCCCGCCCTGCTCCCGCTCTCCGAAACGAAAATGGGGTATCTCGATCTGCGGGACCGGGATCGTCACGAGGTCCTTGCCCTTGCGGCCGATCATCTCGCCGTGGGTGACATACTTCTTGAGATCCTGCTTGATGCGGCCCTTGACGATCTGGCGGAAGCGGGAGTGATCGCGTTTTATGTTGTAGATCAACTCGGCCTCCTTTCCAGTTTCGGTTTCGGTTTCAGTTGCAGTACTGAAACCGAAACTGAAACCGTCACTGCCGCTTCTTCACGTCGCCCCGCGCGAATATCGACGCCACGAAATTAAGCACGTCCGTTGAGCAGATCTCGCAGTAGCCGTAGTTCTTGACGAGCCTCGTCTTCACCACGTCGATCTTCTCCTGAGTCGTGCGGTCGACGACATTGGAAACGAGCGACGTCAGCTTGATCGTGTCCTTCTGGTCCTCGAAGAGCTTGAGCTCAAGCGCCTTGTGGAGCCGCTCGTTCGTCTTGTAGTCGAAAGTGCGCCCCTCAATCGCGAGCGCGCCGATGTAGTTCATGATCTCGCGGCGGAAGTCGTCCTTCCGGCTCTCGGGAATGTCGATCTTCTCCTCGATCGATCGCATGAGCCGCTCGTCGGGCTCCTCGTCCATTCCGGTGTACTTGTTCCTCACCTTCTCGCGCTGCGTGTACGCCTTGACGTTGTCGATGTAGTTCGCGCAAAGCTTCGAGATCGCGTCCTCATCGGCCGAGATCGCGCGCTGGACCTCGTTCTTCACGATGTCCTCGTACTCCTGCTTCACGACTGCCAGGAGCTCCCGATACTCGCGTCTTTTCTCGTCACTCGCGATCAGGGCATGGTGCTTCAGCCCCCCGTCGAGCTCGTTCATCACCATGAACGGGTTGACGCAGCCGATCTCGCCGCTCTTGTCGTTGACGAGGGCGTTGGAGATCTTGTCCTGCACGTAGCGCGGGCTGATGCCCTCGAGGCCTTCGCGCAGGGCCTCCTTGCGCAGCTCCTTCACGTTGTCCTCGGTGTAGCCCGTCAGGGTCTTCCCGTCGTACAGCTTCAGCTTCTGCATGAGGGCGAGATTCGCCTTCTTCGGCTGCTCGAGCCGGGTCAGGATCGCCCACATCGCCGCGACCTCGATCGTATGGGGCGCGATGTGCTTGCCCTTGATCTTCGAGGCGTTGAAATCCTTCTCGTAGATCTTGATCTCCTCCTTGAGCTTCGTGATGTAGGGCACGTCGATCTTGACCGTCCGGTCGCGCAACGCCTCCATGAACTCGTTGTTCTGGAGCTTCTTGAATTCGGGCTCGTTCGTGTGCCCGATGATCACCTCGTCGATGTCCGTCTGGGCGAACTTCTTCGGCTTGATCTTGTGCTCCTGCGAG
>CAYJTX010000226.1:0-6099 GCA_964372615.1 uncultured Bacteriovoracaceae bacterium
GCGGGCACCATTTTCTTTCAGTGCCACTCGCGATCTGCATCGGCACCGTGTTGCGTGTACTTACGGCACTGACGGTCTGGTCGGCCGGCAAGGATTTCGGGGCCTGGAATTTCCCGATCGCCATGTTCATCGCGACGACCAAGGCGATTCTCGTGTGCTCGGTTTTCATGAATCTTTATTACGACCACAAGGAGAACACCGGGATCTTTCTCACCTCGTTCGTGTTTCTGGCGATCTTCGTGGGGCTCACCCTTTCGGACATTTTCTTCCGGGGCGACGTTTATCTGGCCAAGGGCGAGCTCGAGGCGCGCGCCGCGGCGCTGGCTTCGAAGGGCAAGCCTCTCTTCAAGAAGCCCTGGGTGCCGACCCCCGAGCTGGTCACGAAGGGCAAGGAGCTCTTCGCGCAGCAGTGCGTTTCGTGCCACGGCGCGGGCGGAAAGGGTGACGGGCCCGCCGCGACGACCTTGAGTTCGCGCCCGAGAGATTTCACCGCCGCCGACGGCTGGAAGAACGGCCGCAAGCCGAGCGGGATCTTCAAGACGCTCAAGGAAGGCCTGCCCGGCACCGGGATGACCTCGTTCTCCTCGCTGCCGCCGGATCTGCGCTGGGCGATCGCTCATTTCGTGAACACGCTCGGGCCGTCGGTAACCCAGGATTCCAATGACGATCTCGCGAAGCTGGGTATCAACCCGAACGCCGACAGCGTCGAGGAGAAGGTCGCCGCGTCCGTACCGGTCGCCGTCGCCATGAGGCGGATGACCGAGGACGCACCTCGCCTGCGCCAGGATCAGGTCCCTTCAATGCATGGCGAGCTGCTCTCGCGGCCAGGCGGGAAGCTCTACGCCAAGAACTGCCTGGGCTGCCACGGGGCGGACGCGCAGGGTGGGGTCAAGGTGCGCAACCTGGGGGTTTTTCCGATGGCCTACGTGGTCACGGGGCCCCTGCGAGGCGAGGCCCTGGAGCCGGCACGTTTCAATCAGTCCGTCCTTCGAGGTATGCCCGGAACGCTCATGCCCGGCAGCGGAAACCTCAGCACAAGCCAGCTGCGGGATCTTCTCGCGTTCGTGCGCGATATCGGCGCGCGCTAAGCGGAGTCGTAGAGCCTGTTCAGGGTTCCCGCGCCGGGGACGTTGAAGAGGAAGCCGGCCAAGGAAACCGCCGCGAACGGAAGCACGTAAGACGGCTGGTGGAGGATCACGGCCGCGAGCAGGCCCACGATCATGACGGCCTCAAGGAGCGCGTAGCGGACGACGAGGGGCACGAAAACGACGGGCATCATTCTCGTGACACCAGAAGAGAGACCTTCGGTCGACGGAGTGTCGGCGCCAGACAGCCGCTTCCGGGCGGCGCGGACCATGATACGAGGAAGAATGATCGCCAGCGCGAGATCCAGTAGGGCGGCAACGGCCAGAATCGGAAGCAGGAGGGGCGTCTGCTCCACGCCTTCACCGGGAAGCCGCTCGCCGAACACGTAGAAACAGATTCCGCAGTAGATACCCACTGAAAGAGTCAGTACGACCCAGATCAGCCGCAGCGCTGGAAGCAGGTTTTTGGCTGCAGAATTCGGCTGGCCGGAGTATTCCATCATGGCTCCCGATGGTGGCATGGGCCTGGGCGAGGAGCAAGTTTCGGTGACCCATCAGATCCAGCCCAGCACGCCCACCCCGAGAAACGTGCCGGCGATGCTCAGCCCCCAGAGGGACGCGGCGATGATGGCTTTCGCGCGCAGGGAAGGCAGGTCGTAGAGCCAGTATAGGAAGATCACCGAGGGCGCGTACGCGAACGTGAACACCGACCAGACGTGGGGCCAGGACCAAAATCGATACTGCCAGATGAGTACGCCCCAGGCGTTGAGAACGCTCTCGACCACTACGCAGAAGAGCGAGTTTACGACGACGAAGAACCAGCGGTTCGGGATTCCCAGGATACGGATCTTGCGATCCTGCGGGAGGATCTTGAGGAACGCGTAGTAGGCGACCCAGAACATGAGCATGATCTCGATGTTCAGGCCGACAAAGACCAGGAATGAGGACTTTCCGCCGATGGTCCAGAGCGCGGCGTAATCAGTGAAGTGCAGGATCAGCGCGTTGATGATCTCTGCCAGAAACTCAAGTCCGGTCGCGCCGACGCACGCCAGGACGAAGTGCCAGTTGCGTTTGCCAAGCTCGCGCCAGTAGAGCTGGGCAACCAGAGCGAGGATGGGGACGATGGCCCACTGGAAGTGGGCGGGATCGCGTAGGGCTTCGACGGCGGCTCGGGAGGCTTCTGTCATCCTCCCGGCAACCTAGCTTCTCCGATTGACGCGGACCAGCGCTTCCTTGTCGAAGCGGATCGGCGAAACGCCGCGCAGTCGTGGGCTCACGCGAGTGACTCGGACCTCGAGGGTGATCTTGTCGCCGTCGTCAAAAAGGCGCCGGAGCTCGCCTTCGCTCAGGCCCGGAAACGAGGAGAGCGGAACCCGCAGGCGGCCGTCCGCGCCCGGGACGAGGTTCTTGCGCTCGAGCGTCGACTGCGCGTCGGTCGACTGCCAGAGGAAGCCCCAAACCCGGTGGCGCAGGCGGATCTCGTAGCGCGTCTCGACCCGGCTGTCCGCTGGGGTCGCGTCGAGAAAGGTCAGGACCGAGGCCTTCTCCGTTCCCTCGATCGCGAACTCTCGCACGCCGTTCGGATCGACGAAGGGGCCCGGGCTGAGCTGGCCGATCTGATGGGCGTCCTTCACGAAGTCGACAGGAGCCGAAAGCACGACGCCTTCCCGGTGGACCGTGAGGCGAACCTGGTAGTCTCGCTCGGGAGAGATGGCGACGCTGACTGGAATGATGATGAGCCGCGAGCCGAAGGAGGCCTCGGAGTCGGCCGAGAAGATCCACCGGCCAAGCTCCTTGTCGAAGATCTCTGCCTTGTAGCCTGAGGACACCCGAGCGACCACGCCCCGGTCCTCGAAGCGGATTTCCTGGCTCCCCTGGGCGTTTGGCCCAAGGACCAGGCCCAGAATCGTCTGCTCGGCGAGGTCCGAAGGCTGGTACTTCGGCACGGTCGCCAGGCCCACGAGAATCGCGTTGCCGAGCCTCTCCTTCGATACGACCCGATAGCTGAAGACCGGGCTGTCGATCTGCACTTCGACGTCAGGCGACGCTTCGGTTCCCGTCAGGCGCACGAGAATCGTCTCGGATTCGCCTTCGACGAGGGTGGCTTCCTGCGGCAGCTGCACTCGCGCTTCGATTCCCCACTGATGGTCGAAGATCGCGTCGGTCACGATGCGCCGGCGCTCTTCGGATCGGTAGTGGGTCTCGCTCCGGTAGCGCGTGACGACTCGAGTGCGGGGCACCTGAACCCAGTGACACTCCTGCCTGCGCTCGACGTGGCAGACGGGCGGAGGGTTGTGGCAGACCGGGGGAGACGGAATGATCCGGCAGGCTTCGTGATTGAAGCAGACTTCGCCGCGGGGGCTCGGGCGGCAGATGCGCTCCGTGTGGCATTCCCTGCGCCCCGGGCCGGCCGGTCCGCACTGCGGAGGCGGGTTATGGCAGACGCGGTGGTCGTCGTAGCCGCACTGCTGGACGCGCTCGTAGTAGGTTTCGATGTCCTGGTAGGGGACGGTGACCGTGTAGGGAACCTGGATGATCTCGACGACCTCGCGCTCGACGTAGCGGAAGGTGTTCTTCGTGAGACGCGCTTCCTGGAGGAGGGGGGACTGCGCCGTGCGGGTCAGGGCGGCTTCCGGCTGCTGCGGCGGAGGGCCCGCGCCGGGGTTGTGCTCGTTGTGGTCGGCTCGCGCGGCAGCGGTAAAGGCGAGGGCGACGCCCGCGACCGTGACGAGATTCCAGGTCAGGCTCCGGCGCCAGATGACCCTTTTTGACGGATAAGATGAGTTCGAAGCCATTTGTGTCGATCCCCCTAGCGAAAACCTGGGTCGAGCCGAGAGGCTCGCGTGTGATGGAACGGAGTTCGCCCGAGCAAATTCAGTGCCGAGCGACCCAGGACAGGCCTCGAAGAAATTCGGGATCTTAAGGCCTGTAATGGAGTGAATAACTTAGGAATTCAGGTGACGAGGTCAGTCTGGCGCCCCCGAAACGACCCGAAAATGAGGGGCCACCACCAGATGAGAGTCAGAGTCAGGCCGACGACCAGAAACAGGGAGCCCGCGAAGTAGGGAGATCGCCAGCTCATATTGTCGAAGAGCCAGCCTGCGATGGGAGGGGCCACCGCGCGTGCGAGGCTTCCCGAAGATTGGAAGATCCCCATCGTCAGGCCACGCCGTTCCTCGCCGCCTCCCGACGTGCCCAGGGAGGCCAGGGTCGAAAGCGACGGATGGAGGACGCCGTGGGCGAACGCGAGGACGGTCAGCGCCGCGAGGACCACGGGGAGCAGGAGGCTCGAGCTGAATACCCAGAGCGCGATCGCGGCGGCTGCCATCCCGGCCGCAATCAGGCGAATCTCGGTGAACCGCCGAACCAGCTTTCCGATGAGGCCGCCCTGAACCACGACCATGACCGCGCCCATGCACGCGAGCACGACCCCTGCGCCCTCGGCGTCGAACTTGAAACGCGCCGCCATGAAGAGCGCGAAAGTCACTTCCATCTGTGTGATCGCCATCACCAGCAGCAGGAAAAGGACGGAAGCGCGCCGCGTGTGCGGGTCGAGGAGGGCTTCCTGTACTGATTCGAGGTGAAACCGCCGAAACCGGTGCCCCATCCTGACGTCGGGCGGAAGCTTGGGCTCCTCAAGCTTGACGAACGCGAAGAAGAAGTTGGCGAAGGCCAGGAGGCTGCCCGCCAGCATGGGCATCCCGAACCCCCAGCGGGAGAGCACGCCCCCGATCGCCGGTCCGAAGATGAATCCGAGCCCAAAGGCGGCTCCGACCATTCCCATTCCGCGGGCGCGCTCGCTCTCATCGGTGATGTCCGTCACGTAGGCGTAAGCGGTGGAAATGTTCGCGCCGAAGATCCCGGCGAAAATCCGCGCTATGAAGAGCCACTTGAGCGACCCGGCCGTCGCCATCAGGGCCATGGCTATGCTCGAACCCAGGATGCTCAGGAGCAGGATCGGCCTGCGGCCGGCCCAGTCCGACACCCGTCCCCAGAACGGGGCGAAGAAGAACTGCATGATCGAGTAGGAGGCCATCAGCCAGCCCAGCGTCCAACCCGTGGCGCCGTATTGTTGTGCGTAGTAGGGCAGAATCGGAATCACGATTCCGAATCCGACCAGATCGATGAACACCACGAGAAAGACGGTGAGTAACGCGCCCTGGCGCATGCGTCACTCCTTCTCTCTCAGGCGTCGGTTGGCTGCAAGGCCCGCGTGCGCGTCCGTCGTGCTTGCAGCCAACGAACCGCGATGGCCACGGACGAGCCGGCGACCAGCCCCGCTAGCACGTCCGTCAGGAAGTGCCTGCCTCCCAGAATCCTGAGGGCGCCAGTGGCGACGGCGAGCAGCCCCCCGAGCGTCGCGGCCGGAATCCACCAGCGGCGAGGAGCGCCTCGCGCGATGAGGGTGAGGACGAGGCACATCGCCATCGCGGACGTGGCGCTTGTATGCCCGGAATAGAACGAGGTGTAATGCGCCGGGGTGCCTCCGAGCGGTCCCGGCGCCTTGTACACGAACGGGCGGGGCCGCTGCGTGAGCAGGCGGGTCGTCTCCATTGCGACCCCGTTCCAGGCGAGCGTGTGCAGCAGGAGGACCGTGTCGGCTCCGACTGTGGCGAAGAACGCGGCCGGCGCCACGGCACCGGCGACGGCGGTCGCTAGATTCCAGGCCGCTGGAACCACGAGCGCCTGCGCGCCTGAGAGAAACTGAGTCTTAAAGGACCAGGAGTCGGCGACGAGATCCTCCAGGCCGATGGACCAGCGGTCGATCGCGGGGACCGACTGGGCCGAGCAGCTCGAGGGGTTTTCTGCGCAAACCGGCCGAATCAACGTCGGCCGAAGGGCGACGAGTCCTCCCCAGAGGCCAAACGCGACTGTCAGCGCAAGCGCGTCAAAGATCGAGATTTCGGCCTTCATTTCCCCATCCTAGCACGCTAGAACTGTGACTCATTTACGAGCGCACGCGCGCAACCAAATTCGAACAAAGGAGGTTCACTTGAGCGTTACATTGAAAGTG
>CAYJTX010000227.1:0-6040 GCA_964372615.1 uncultured Bacteriovoracaceae bacterium
ATCCAGCGGCTGTATCTGGACTTCCTCGAAGCACTCGAAATGCGCGAGGACAGTCTGCCGGGCGACAGTACGCGCGAACTCGTATTCTACCAGCTCGGCAAGTTCAGTCAGGTCATTTCGGACTACGAGCAAATCTACTTCACGACGGCGCCTGAGAAGAAGTACTAGGGGTTCGCCAAGTGGCTCGAATACCAGGCACCGGACTATTACGCCGACGCCGACTCGGACGTCGGCTACGCCACGCCCGACGCCGTGACCATCGCCACCGTCCACCAGGCGAAGGGGTTGCAGTGGCCTGCTGTCTTCCTGCCCGCGCTCCGCAGGAACCGCTTCCCGGCACGGGTGATGGGCGGCGTCCGACTCGACCATGTCGTTCCCGACGCCGCGCTCGCCGACCCGGACCGGTACCGCGGATCCGTCGAGGATGAGACGCGCCTCCTGTACGTCGCCGTCACACGAGCGCAGAAGTACCTGTACGCGACGTTCGCACCGATGGCCGACAACAAACAGCAGCAGAAGCGCTCCGACTTCTTCGAGCACATCTCCAAACAGCAGTGGGTGTCGACGACGCCTTCGCTTATTGGCGGTGCGCGCGTCGCCCCGCAGGCCGCCATCCAAACCCCGAATGTCACGCTCTCGTTCTCAGAGCTGAAGTACCTGTTCGAGTGCCCTTACCAGTTCAAGCTGCGCTTCCTGTATGGCTTCAACGCCCCGATTCACGAAGCGCTCGGCTACGGCAAGGGGCTTCACGATGCTCTGTCGGAAATCCACAAACGGGCACTCGAAGGCGACGTAGTCACGAAGGACGCAGCGGCGGCGCTCATCACCCGCCACATGCACGTCCCGTTCGCCTACGAAAAACTGAGAAACCAGTTGCGCGACGCCGGTATCAAGACCATCGAGCGGTACTTCGACGCCCACGGTGCCGAGATTGCCAACACGGAGTACTCGGAACAGCCCATCCAGGTCCACGTCGCACCTGGCATCACCGTCGACGGTCGCATCGACCTCGTCCGGCGTCTGGACACCGGCGAGGTCGCCATCGTCGACTTCAAGTCGAGCGAGCGCGTTCAGGCCGAGAACGTCACGCGCGACCAACTTCACGTGTACGCCGTCGGTTACCAGGAACTCACCGGGAAATCTGCCGACCTGATCGAGGTTCTGAACCTTGATGAAAAGGGAAAGACCACTCGCGAGCCTGTGGACGCCCCGCTGTTAACGGCGGTGCGGGGCAAGATCCGAGATGCGGGCGAGGCGCTGCGCACGAACAAGCTTCCGCGTCTTCCGACGTGGGACAAGCACGCATGCGGATCGTGCGACCTCGTCGGGCTTTGCCGGGAGCGGCCGGCGCGCTGACCGACGGAACTGAGGGGTAAACCCCTCTTTCCTTCTAGAAACGCTCGTGATGCGCTTTGAGCCTATCAAGAATTTCAGCGAACCCCGGCCTCACGCCGTAGTAGTAGTCCGCGCGCTCGTACTCGAGTGCAATCTGAGCGCGCGCGGGTTCTTCCGGCAGGAAAGCGCGTCCGCCCGCGAGGGCGTTGCCCGGCGGAAGTGGCGAATTAGGCCAGTTCTCGCGGCTGAACGCCGCTACGCTTTCCTTCAGTGCTACATACTCCTGAGTACCAAGGAACGCGGTCACATCCTCAAGTCCCAGGAGGCGGTGAACGTCGTAGTAGTGGCGAGTCTTGCCCGCGATCTCACCGGCTTCGTACGCCGAGTAGAGCGCGAAAAGTTTCTCGACGAGCGTGCGCCTCGGATGAAGCAGGGGCATATAGACCGCACCGATGTTCTCAGCAAGCGCGGTCTGCCCTCGTTTTTCAATCTCCTCGCAGAAGATCGCCTGGATAGGCCTCATCACGTTCGGCTCTATGCCACCGCGGAAACCGATCTCCAGCTTGACGTAAGGGAGCAGCGCCCCGAGGCCATCTCTCGCCACGCTCCGATAGCGAAAGCATGACGTGCGGCTCTCCTTGCCGGATCGATTCGCCGGGTTATCCTTGTCGAATCGCAAACCGGGCAGCCCGCCGACGAATATTTCGATTTCCTCCGTTCGCCGTCGCTTGGCCTTGCCACCCAGGCCGTCGCCGATCAGGAGAAGATCAATATCTTCTGAAAAACGATCGATCAGGTTCCAGCCCTTCGAAAGGCTGGTTCCGCCTTTGAAGATGAATGCGTTGCGGAACTCCGAGCCTCGAAGGGCCTGGAGAACGTGAGTAACCCAATAATCCTTCTCCACGATCGCGTCACGGATCGCGCGAGCGTTCGCGACGATTCTCAGAAGGTCGGCGTAGTCGTCGCGTTCGTGAAGAAGCATCGCTACACGATATTCCAAGATCGGGCATTGGGGAGCACGGAAGTGATTCCGAGGTGAAACTTGCTCAGGGGATTGAGCGACTTTCTCAGGGTCCGAGTCTCCGGTCCTCGGTATCCGAGCTGCTCGGCGATCGCACCCAGGACCGCTCTCACCCGTGGCGCCTCACCCTGACCGAAACGGAGCAGCTTCTTCAAAGGCCTTTGGGATGTCGCAAGATTTGTCATGACTCCGCGGACGGCGTCCGCGGCCGTCGCATCGGGCACCTTCTTCAAGTTGCGGAGGGAGTCGAGGATCCAAACGTCCTCTTGCGTGGCTCCTTGCAGGTGCGCCACTGGCCGCCGCTGCAGGCGGGCGCTCAGTCCCCCAATCCGGATCTGTCGCGGCGATACGTCGCCGATGAGCGTGTATTGGGCGGGAACCTGCGTGGTGACGCCGAGGTTCTGGAATGACGCGGTTCCGCCCGAGTAGACCTGACGGCCCGGGCGCCGGCCTACCGTCTTTGCCAGCACGTCGGAAGCGCTCGGCTGGGAAGGCCCGAGAGCGGTCAACTTGGCGTGGTAGTAGAGGCCCTTCCTCACGCGGCGAAGAAACCCCTTCTTCGCCAGGCGACTGAGCGCCTGAGCAACGGCGAACTGCGGAAGATCGGCGAAATCGTCGAAGGTCCAGAGGGAATCCGGGCCCCGGTCCGTGATTCGTTTAAGTATGGACTTGGCGGCTGTCACAAGTGGCTCTCCCTACTAGAGTATCGGCGATCAGGCGGAATATGTCAAGTTTTTATATCTATAAACATGACATATTTAAGGCAATAATCAGGGGTATAGCCTTGTAATTACAGGATAGTATATCAGTCTGCTGCTCGCCAAGCAACACAGTCTCCTTGCCTTCCGACTACAGCAAGCGTCAGCGGGTTCCAAAATTGAAACTGCCGGATTCCAAGAACGGAACCCGCGAAGAATCTCTTAACTCGCGAGCCCGACATGTCAGCAACTTGCGAGCGCTCGTCGCATGGCACCCCAGTTGCTCTACAAGGCCCTCACGGGCGGTTTCGCCCGCGTTCTCGCTCACGACTTCAGGAGGGAGATGATATGGTTTCTCCGTGCATCTTCGCCCCGATCGAAGGGACGAAGTTCAGACAGCTCTTTGAGAATTCGGAGCGAAAACGGACATACTCAATTCATCGGAGGATGCCCGGATGAGGCGGACTCCTTATGGAAGGGGGCAGGCGGCCACGCTGGCGCCTGCGCCACCCGTTCAGTTTGACCCACACGAGTGGGCGACCTCGCAAGAAGCCGCGGAGTTTCTCCGCAAGTTTCGGCGAGAGGACGGAAATCCTTCCTTGGGGGCCATTCACACGATGGTCTATCGAAAGTAGCTCATCGCCCACAAGGTCTTCGGGCGACTCTACTTCCGATGGGCCGAACTCAGGAGCCTGATCGCTCTTTCTCCAACAACTGGAGGATAAGAGCATGGCAATTAAATTCTGGGACGAGAACGGCCGCACCCACTACCTGGTCAAAGTCGTGACCCGGAGTCGGTCGGACCGCTCATTACGGGTACGAAGACAAGAGGCCGGAGTTCTCGAAGAAAGAGACCCGGCCACGATCGAAAAGCAACTCAATCGCATCCAGGCGCGGCTCGCCTCGGACGCTCGGCGCGAGCTCGTCGAGCGCGAGGGAGCGGGTCTCACCTGGGGCGATCTGGTGAAGAAGTGGGAGAAGTCTCTTGAAGAGGAAGCTCGCAATCCCGACACGAACGGCCTTAGAAAGCCGGTCAAGTGGGCAACGGCGCGGACCCACATCCAGGCGGTGAACGATTTCACGACCTCCTGGATGAAGCGGCCCGCGTCGGAAGTCACGCCGGCGGATGTCGAAGACGTGTTCCGCGGGATGCGGCGGCTCGGATACTCGGATTGCCGGATGTACAACGCGAAGGTCTCCATCTCGCAGTGCTTCAGGTGGGGCCTCATGCGGCGACTCATTCCGGGAATGGCGATCCCGCCGACGCATGGATTCGGAATCAGCCGGAAGCAGTCCAAGCGGCCGGAGATCCTGAACGTAACGCAGATCCAATATCTAATGGACGAGGCGTATCGGCGGCAGCACCCCTGGCGACACGTGTGGCGCGGAACGTTTCACACGGGCGCCCGGAGCGGCGAGAGCTTCCAGCTCAAGAGAAGGCACCTCGACCTAGTCGAGCGGAAGGTCATCCTCGAGGAGAAGTGGAACTTCCTCGACAAGAGGGTCGAGCCGCTCAAGGACGGCGAGTGGCGGCAGATTCCAATCAACAGCGACCTCATGGCGCTGCTGACGGATCTGGGAGTCCCGGAGAAGGGGCCCGAGGACTTCGTTTTTCCCAGGATCAACGCCTGGAAAAACGGAGAAGCGGCCCGCGTGCTACGGGACTTCTGCGAGGAGATCGAGCTTCCATCGATCTGCTTTCACACGCTGCGCGCGTGCTGGGCGACCCAACTTCTCCGCAACAACGTCCCGCATGTGAAGGTCATGGCGATGGGAGGCTGGTCAGATCCCGAAACCATGCACCGCTACATCCGCATTGCGGGAATCGACCTGGAAGGCGCGACCGAGAGCCTATCAAGCGGGCTCAACGAGCGCTCGGCGCGAGTGCTCAAGCTCGTTGTCGGCCGGGAAGAATAGGCAACGATGTCCGCTCGCCCGAGTTCGGCGGCTTGGGTCCCCTGGGGACCCAAGAAATCGTGCAAGTCCATGGGGCTGCACGGTTTCCTAAAGACACCCCAATAATTAGCATACCGAACCGTGGGTCCTCGGATTCACGGTTCGGTTTTTTGCTTTCTAGGGCCACGGGCAGCCGGAGGACGTTCGGGGGAAGCCCGGTGGCTTCCCCCCTATCGGTTGATTGTTTGGGACTTTTCTTTGGGACCAGACGCTCGAAGTTCACCGCCAGACCTTCGTTGAGGTGAATGGCGCCTGCCATTGAGAAGAGATTTTTCGATTCAAGGACGTTCCCGACGGCCTTGCCTCGGGAGCTGATCCTGACCTTGTTCGGGAACATCCGCCGGACGACCGGCAGGCATTCCAGAGGATGGCGCTGGATCGTTTCGTTGAGCGCGCGGATACGGCCCGCGACCTCCTCCTCGGTCAACTCCTGGATCTTCGGCAAGTCCTTCTTGAGGCTGGCCAGCTCGTTGACCAGCGTCGCCGCGCGGGCCTCGCGGTCCCGGACGGCCTCGGAGATGGACTCCGAGCCCTTGCCCTGGGCGATGAAGAGGATCAAGTTCTCCTTCTCCTGCTCCACGGCCTTGATCTCGCGGGCGACCGCCTGGGTCCGATCGGGCGCGCCCTTGAGCTTGGCTTTGATCGCCTCCTTGTACTTCCGTGAAGCGAACTGAATAACCTCCGGGCGGCAGAGGCTTTCGCCGAGTAGCGAGTACATGCCTTCCTCGATCCGCCCGATGTTGACGAGCTGGCGATTGGAACAGGTGCCCTTGCGGTGCGCGGCTACGCAGCCGTAATAGCCGCCTTTCTTTCCACTGATCAGCAGGAAGTTCGAGGCGCACTCGGCACATTCGAGAATGCCTGAGAACGGATGGTCCGGGAGGCGCCCGCGCCGCCGACCCCAGCGGCGTTCGGGGCCGAGAACGGCGACCTCCTTGTCCTTCTCCTTCCGAAGCGCCTGGACCTTGTTCCAGGTGTCTTGTTCCACAACTCGAAGGTGATCGAGTTCGTTTCCCTGCGCCTGGCCGAC
>CAYJTX010000228.1:0-6005 GCA_964372615.1 uncultured Bacteriovoracaceae bacterium
CGAGCGCGACGGGAAGCCAAGCACTCCCTGACTCACCCCCCCCCTGTTAGCGTCTCTCAATCGAAGGGGCTTTCCAGCAGCTCGGAGCAGCCGCGCACCACGTTGGTGGCGCAGTGAAGCTCTCCCATCCCGTTGTGATAGTAGCGGTCGTCGAGAAAACTCGGCGTCACGCCGGCCGCGCGCAGCCGCTCCTCGACCGCCCGCTGGAAGGGACCGTAGTGCGGCTCGGGGACGATCGACGTCGACCCAAGCCCGATCGAGTTGACCATGTTCGGCAGCACCGACTCGCTGTCGCCCCCGTTCGCCGAGAGCGTCCCGAATGCCCGCTCACGGTCCGCCGCAAGTGAGAGATTCAAGCCCCGGATCGCGCTTCGACGCCAGGCCCCTTTCGTGAAAAGCCCCGGAACGGCGACCGAAGGGACGTTCGCGCAGCCTGAGCCCTCCCGGAGCCCCGCCAGCATCCGCAGCTTGTCCTGCTGGATCATCCGGTCGATCAGCTCGTTCTTCGCCACGAAGTCCCGGTCGGCGAGCCAGTCGCGCACCCTCTTCGGCCCGCTCGGCTCGACGATCGCGTCCCCGACCCGCTCGCCGCCGTACCCTCGGGCCCTTCTGCGCAGCACCCGCAGCCCCTCGGCCGGACTGTTCACCAGGAGCGCGAAGTTGCAGGGCGAGGGCCGATCCGTCGCGACGACATTGAAGATCTCGTCGGCGTGCCCGACCGCGAGAAACTCGCTCCGAACCTCGACCACGGGCTGGTCGGGCCTCTGCTGCGCTCGGAGAAAATCGCGAATCCCCGGACTCACGCCACGGCCCACCAGCACCCCCCCGGGAATGGCCTCGACATTTCCGCCCCAATCGTCGTCGGTGGCGGGCACGATACGCGGACAGCAGGAGACGCTGCGCGCCTCCGCGCAGGTCGGGTAGTCCCGCGCGAGCCGCTCCTCAACGGCCGGTCGCTTGGGCGAGCCCAGAGGAAGGAACTCAAGCGCAATGAGCAGATCCAGGCAGGCCCCATCGGGCGCGGAGACCGCATGCGCGTCAGTGGAGGGATCCCGGCAGGGCTCCGGCAGGTAGGTCATGCGTGAGCCCGTGCAGGCATCGGCGATCGCGCGCGGAATCGCGTCGCCGCGACTGGGGTCCGTGGGCAGATCCAGGATCGCGGGCTTCCCGTCGACCACGCCGAACTCGTGCGTGTCCTGGGCCCAGAGACTCACGCCCGCGTCCGTCGGGATCAGTCGAACCCGCGGGTCGGAGCCCGTCGCCGCGAGATCCGCCTGAGCGCGCGAAAGGCTCGCCCGAGCCACCAGGACGTTGACCTGCGTCTGGGGAGACGCCGAGCGCACCTGCGCGACCAGGTCGCGAATGAAACCTGCGTTTCCGGGAAAGACTCCTGGTTCTCTTGGAAGGTAGTTCACAAACAGTCCGGTCGCGGGATAGCGCGCGTCGAGCGTCCGGAACTGGCGCGCGACCGGGCAGAGAAACTCGTCCCTCGGGGCGCTCGGGCTTCGCGGCGGGCGAACCTCCTCGAAACGCGCGGTGCAAACCTGGGTCGGAAAGAGCGCGGCCGCGAGCCCCACGGCGCTCGGGAAGACCGGCGATGGCAGGCACCGGTGCCGGTCGGGCGACTCGGTTCCCCTCGAGCAGGGGCGGCCCGCCGGATCCACGTCCGGGCTCTCCGCCCAGGCGAACCCGGTAAACAACAGCGCGATGAGCGCCCCCGCGGCGCGCGGGCGCAGATGCTTCGAACGCAGACCTGTCATGTCGAGCTCAGTCCCCGAACCCCCTATTTTAAGGGGTCCAGACCGGGGAACACAGATGTGTCTCTCCCGACACGCGCGCGGCAGCATTCAGAAATCGCGGCTGCGCCCAGCTGTCTCGCTCAGCTGTCTTATGACGGCTTCGGCTCTTTTTTCGGCTTGAATCGCAGCGTGACCTGAAACTCGAGGTCGTGCTTGGCGATGAGCTCGTTGATGAGCGAAGTCGGCTCGATCCTCTGGGTCACCCGCTCCAGGATGTCGGATGAGAGCTTCTGGAGGAACTCCGTCTTCGTGCGGCCGGCGCTCTCGAGAATGCCCGCCAGGAGCTCCTTCGGAAGTTTGAACTCCGAGACCATCGAGCGCAGGCTTTCCTCGGTGAGAAACACGGCGCCGACGCCCACGGTGAGCACCTTTCGTACGAGATCCGCTGCCTTCGAAACTCTCTCGTCCTGACTCATGACTTCTCCCCCGCGCGTCGGCCTCAGGCCTTCGCGAGCGCCCGCTTCTCGAAGCTCTTCACCATCGAGGGCAGGCTCCCCTTGACGAGGCGGTTGAGCATGAACCCGGGCACCGAGATCCTGAACTCGACCTCGATGACGTACCTCACGTCCGTCTTTCCACCGCCCGCGTCCTTGAGCTCCCAGTGGCCCGTGTTCATCTTGAAGAAATCGGACTCCAGCAGCTTCCAGGAGACTCTGCCCGCGGCTCGGTCCTCGTCATGATCCAGCGTGTAATGGACTTCTTTCATCATCGAGACCGTGTACGAGCACCGCGCTTTGCCCGGCCCCTTGCGCTCGACCTTCACCGCGGTGCAACCCTCGACGAAGCTCGGATAGTCCTCGTAGCGGGTGATCGCGGCCCAGAGCGGATCCATTCCCGCGGCGACAGTCGCCTGATAATCGGCCTTGGCCATCGGGTCAGTACCTCGGCTTGCGGTCGAACTGGTGCTCGGCCTCGATGAAGCGCACGGTTCCGGACTCCGAGCGCATGACGACCGAGTGCGTGTGCGCTCCCCCGCTGAAGAAGCGGACTCCGTTGAGAAAGGTTCCCTGCGTGACGCCCGTCGCGCAGAACATCACGTTGCCCTTCGCCAGCTCGTCAATTCGGTAAACCTTCTCGAGATCCTGGACGCCCATCGTCCGCGCGCGCGCCTTTTCCTCCTCGTTGCGGAATGCGAGGCGGCCCTGGAAATCGCCGCCCATGCACCGAAGCGCTGCCGCCGCGATCACGCCCTCGGGCGCACCCCCCGTGCCCATGAGTACATCGACGCCGCTGTCGCGCTTGCAGGTGGCGATCGCGGCCGAGACGTCCCCGTCGCCGATGAGCCAGATCCGCGCGCCCGTGCGACGGATCTCGGCGATCAGCTCGGCGTGCCGCGGCCGATCCAGGATGATGACCGTCAGGTCCTCGACCTGGCATTTCTTCACCCGGGCGATGTTCTTGAGATTCTCCGAAGGAGTGGCCTTCAGATCGATCGCCCCTCGGGCGTCGGGCCCCACCGCGATCTTCTGCATGTAGGTATCCGGCGCGTGGAGGAAGTTGCCCGCGTCCGCGATCGCGATGACCGAGAGTGCGTTCATCCCACCGCGGGCGCAGATGGTGGTCCCCTCCAGCGGATCCAGCGCGAGGTCAAGCTTCGGGCCGGGCTGCTTGCCGACCTTCTCGCCGATGTAGAGCTTGGGCGCCTCGTCGCGCTCACCCTCCCCGATCTCGACCGTTCCGTCGAATTGCACCTGGCCTAGCATCTTGCGCATGGCCTCGACCGCCGCGTGATCGGCGGCCTTCTCATCGCCCCGGCCCATGAGGCGCGCGCTCTCCAGCGCGGCGGCCTCCGTCACGCGCACGAACTCCAACGCGAAGTTTCGATCCATGTCAGTTCCCGGGGGGTTATCGCCGGAGGCCCGGTTAATCCAAGCCGAGCTGCAGAACACTCCAGCGTTTCAAGTCGTCGGGAAGGTTAGAACTCAGCAACACTGTTTTTGCAACGTTCAACTTGCCGCCATCGGGCCGCTCGTCCCGGTCCACGATGAGCGTTTCGAAGCGAATCACGCCTCGGGTCTCGCCATCATCGCGCGTTTCGCGAACGGCACCTGTCCAGAGACCCGCCTCGTCGTCCCAGTGGACGCACAGGCCCAGCACCACGAGCGCAAGCCTTCTGAAGCGTCCGTCCGAACGCCGCCAGAGCATGAGATCCGTTCCGGACGGCCCGTGATACCAGATTCCGCCGCTCTCGGAGGAGGGCAACGGTCGCAGCTCCTGGCCAAGCACGGAAGGCTCCAGATATCCCGCGAGTGCCTTCGCGACCGGCGCCTCGACGTCCAGAAGCTCGCACCCGACCCGACCCCGCGCGACGTGGGTGACCCGGACGCGCACCGGGTGTTTTTCCCTGCGAAGATTGAGACTCCCGTTTAAGACGGTCGCGACGGGGAACAGTGCCAGATCGCTCTCGTCGAGCACGCGAATCGCCAGCCCCGAACGCGATAGATCCGCAACGGAGTAGATCTTGCCATTCCTGGAGTCGCGGAACTGTTCGGCCGCAAGCTGGAGCCGAGGCATGCGACGGCGTTCCGTACCGTTACCTTTACCTTTACCGGAGACGACCTCGAGGCTTGGGGATTTCGGCATCCTGCGAGGCTCCCTGTTTCACCCCCGCGCCTGCCGGCGCGGTCTCGTGCGCGCCTGCTGGCGCACTCTTCTGACTCTCTAGGAAGGATCGCATGCGCTTGCCCGTGAAGCCAAAGACTATTTCCGCGCCGCGCTCGACGACGAACGCGGGCGGCCACCGACGTCCGACCATCGCCCCAGTGAAGTAGACCAGGCCGCCCCCCTCCCCGAAGGGCTCGAAGAAGATGTCGCCCTCCAGGCCCGTAAAGTGACCCGAGACGACGCGGTAGTGAATCCAGCGATCTCCCTGTTCATCGAATCGGACTCGAGATCTGAGCTGGTACTTCCAGATCCCGCCCTCGATCAAAAGCACGCGGCGGGCCTCGTCGAACTCGACATGATCGATGTACGGGACCATCTCCCCATAGAGACGGTAATTTGTCAGAGTCGCGCGCGTGAGACCCAGCGGCGCATTGACTCTCATCAGCGCATAGAAGGAATAGCTCCGCAGCGGCTCCCGCCCCTCACTTGCGCGCGAGCCTCCCGGCTCGGCTTCCTGCGCGTCCGCGAGATCCGCGTGCACCATGATCTCGCGATCGACAGTGGCGCGCCTGTAAATTTCCGGCTTGACCCGCGAAACGATCGGCGCCGGCGCCACCGGTGAGGGCCGGGGAGACGGCCTCGCCTCGGCCTCCCCTTGCGGCGCGACGAGCAGGCCGCACGAGGCCCACAGAGCCCACGCCGCATGGCGCCATTTTTCGATTTGGACGGTCACCCGCAGAGTGTAATCGATTTTCCCCGCGCGGTGGTCTACATCCAACCGAGGTCGTGACCGACACGAAGGCGTCCTCCGCATCCCAGGCAAGCCCACATTCCGAAGGCGATTTGGCGTTTGCGAACGCGCCCAACTTCCTGACCCTCGGCAGGATCGTGCTCGTTCCGGCGGTAGTCGCGGCGCTGTTCGTCCGGACGCCCGGCTGGGACGTCGCCGCAGGCCTCATCTTCGGCGCGGCGGCGATCACGGATATCTTCGACGGCTACATCGCGCGCAGCCGCAAGCTTATCACGGTTTACGGCAAGCTGCTCGATCCACTCGCGGATAAATTCCTCGTAGTATGCAGCCTGGTCGCCCTTCAGGAGCTCGGCCGCATTCACCCCATCGTCGTAATGCTGCTGATCTGCCGCGAGCTCGCGATCACGGGGCTGCGCGCCCTCGCGAGCGCCGAGGGTCTCATCATCTCGGCCTCGGCCGGAGGTAAATGGAAAACCGTCACGCAGATGGTCGCCATCCCCTTCATCATGGCGAGGGACGGAATATTCGGCATCCCGCTCTTCGGCGTGGGCCAGGTGCTCCTCTACGTCTCGCTCGCCCAGAGCCTCTGGTCCGCCAAGGACTACGTGGCCGCCTTCTTTCGAGCGCTGCGCGACCGGCGCCGCACGCGCCGGGAGCTGCGTAAGGCTACCGCGATCGCCAAGCGAGCGGCTCGCGCGGCCAAGCGCGCCGCTCGCCGTTCGTAAACTGACCTTGCGGCAGGTTTTGGAGCTTGGACCCCAGACTCTACGCGCGTATCCTGACCCAGAGTCAGTTCAGGGACCCATCTTCAACGCGAGACGCCCGGGGACTCCAGGGCGTCTCGGGTACCA
>CAYJTX010000229.1:0-5996 GCA_964372615.1 uncultured Bacteriovoracaceae bacterium
CTTTCGATGTCGTCCATGTTGTGGCTGGTCAGAATGATGGTCGCGCGCTCCCGCTGGTTGAACACCCTGAGGAACTCGCGGAGTCGGTGCGCCGCGAGGATGTCCAGACCGATCGTCGGTTCGTCGAGAAAGATCACCCGTGGCCAGTGAAGCAAGGCCCCGATGAGCTCCATCTTCATTCGCTCACCGAGCGAAAGGCGGCGTATCTGGGTGTTCAGGTGCCTCTGCACATCCAGCAGTTCGGCCAGAGTCTTGAGCCGTTCGCGGTAAGTCGCGCTCGGAATTTCATAGATCGCTCTCAATAGGTCGAAGGCGTCAATGGCAGGAAGGTCCCACCAAAGCTGTGCCTTCTGCCCCATGACCAGCGAGATACTGCGGCGGAAGTCGAGCGATCTCCGGAAGGGATCGACTCCGAGTACGCGCGCGGTTCCTGATGTGGGAGGAATCAACCCGCTCAAGATCTTGAGTAGCGTGGTCTTGCCGGCCCCATTCGCCCCGATCAGACCTACGAAAGAGCCTGATTCGATCGAGAATGAGACTCCCTTCAGAGCTTCGTGAGACTGGTACTGGGGTTTCAGGAGAAGCTTGAGCGATCCGCGCAGGCCCTCTTCTTTCCGAACGGACCGAAAGGAGCGGCGCAGATCCCTGACTTCGATGAGGGGACCGGCGGGGACCTCGATGGTAGCCATGGTCAATCACTCGCCATAGCGGTGACGGGGTTGTCAACGATCGTTCGGATCCCCCGAGGAGGGGGAGGCTGCTGGCACGTGGGATCCTCGACGAATGTACGGAGTAAATGAGCAGTAGGTCGTTTCGTGTGTCGCCGGAGAAGTGAGGACTGAGAGAGTGGTGGGTTGGGACGGAATCGAACCGCCGACACATGCCTTTTCAGGGCATTGCTCTACCGACTGAGCTACCAACCCCTGTGTCGAGCCAGGAAGCTCGATGGGTAAGCGATCCCCATAAAAAAGGCAACTCCCATGCCGTGATTGAATTACTGTCGGCGCCCCAATCGGGCATTGAGCTGAAGTTTTTCTCCAGCCCGCCGGATCTCCAGGATGATGTCCTGGCCTGGCCGGAGGGACTGGAGCACGAACATGAAGTCTTCGAGGCTTTGAACGGACCGAGGTTGGGTAGCCTGGGTTTCTGCGATTGAGATCAGGACGTCTCCCGCTTTGACTCCAGCCTTTTCGGCCGGACTTCCTGGCCTCACTCCAGCAAGGGGCACACCGCGAGCTGTGACGTCATATTCCGGGCCGGATGGTGAGTTTAGCGCTGAATAGTCGGGTATGGTACCGAGGTAGGCGCCGCCGGATCGGGTGTCGCCGCGGCGACCGAGAGGTTCCATCATCGCCGGGCCCGATGGCTTACGATAGGTCAGCCCGGTTTTCGCGCGGCTCACCTTCTTCCCTAAGGACGCGACCACTTCGGCCACCTGAACTCCGCCGGTCGCGTTCACCTTATCGGCAACGTCACCGGTTCGGTGGTAGTCCGCATGTGATCCAGTGAAAAAGTGCAGGACTGGGACGCCCGCCAGGTAAAACGGCATCTGGTCGCTCGGCCCGACTCCGTCTCCCTTTCCACTGCATCGAAGTCCAAGCGGTTCGCAGGTGCTCTCGATGAGCGTTGGCCATTCCCGCGCGCTTTCAGAACCAAAGACAAGGAGGTGATTGCCTCTCAGTCGACCCACCATGTCCAAATTCAGCATCGCTTTCGGTTTAGTTTTCTGGGTCTTCAGAACTTCGACGAGTGCTGACGAGCCACCGACTCCGACTTCTTCGGCAGTGAACGCGGCGAAGATCCAACAGGCTGTTTTCAGATCCGCTGGCTCCGACCCCTGTTTAAGAAGACGCGCGATTTCAATCAGTGCGGAAACGCCCGAAGCGTTATCGTCGGCGCCCGGGTGCATTCCCGACTCAGTCGGTTCGAGCGAGCTCTCGCCCCCTTCGCCCAGATGATCAAGGTGGGCTCCAATCACCACGGGCCGTGTCCCTCCACTACAGCCTTCGCCTAGGCGGCCGACCACGTTGTGAGCGGTTGTCGATCGGGTCGCGAGCGCGAACTCCCCGACGATCTCGGGTCGCGTTACGAGCCAACGTTCAGCAACAGGCCGCGAGACGAATCCAACCGGGATCCCCGCCCGACCGGCCGAGGCGGCTGCTGAGCCCGCAGTCTTCTCGGGATCGGGTAGGTCCGGGAGTGGGTCCGAATCAGAATCCCAAAAAAGTACGGCGACGGCACCCTGCTCGCGGGCCAGAAACGCCTTGTAGCGGAGATCACCGTGCGCCCTCTCCTGAGCCGGTGTCGACGCCGTTCTTTTCGGGACGTGCCGACGAATCAACGCCACTTTGCCGCGCACGTCGCGGGCAGCGTAATCGTCCAACCCCAGCTCCGGGGCGACGATTCCGAAACCGGCGTCGACGATCATCCCCTCGAATGCTCCCGAGCTGGAAAAGGGAGAGGCAACGAAGTCGGACATCAAGGCGAGTCTCTCTTCGCCCTTCACACTCAGCGAGGTCCTGCGCCTGTCCATGGCGATGCTCGTCTGGATCTCGACCTTCTGAAGAAATGACTCCCCCAGGGGCTGAAGCCCGGCGCGCTAAAACCACTCCGCGACCAGCACTTCCGCCTGGGCGAGTCCTTTCCCGCCGACTCGGCGCCCCTCCATTGCGGGATCGCTCAGAGCGGCGACGCGTGCCTGAAAGCGATCTTCGGCCCTGGGTGAGTCGAAAGCGAGCGGCGGCGGCGCGATGTCGGCCCAATCTCCTATGAAGAGATTCGTTTCGCGGGGCTGAGAGCCGAAACGATTCGACGAAAACGCGATGTGGCGTCCGTTCGGCGAAAACATCGGAAAGCTATCGAAAGTACCGGAGTGAGTCAGTTTCTCGAGGCTGGTTCCGTTGCGTTTGATCAGATGGAGATCAAAGCGCCTTCCCTTTGGATCATCTGGATTCGACGCAAAGACGATCGACTTCCCGTCCGGAGTGAAAAAAGGAGCGAAGCTCGCGGAGCCTAGGCGCGTAACTGGGTGAGCCTCGCTTCCATCGACATTCGCGGTCCAGATCTCCAAGCGACCCGGCTTGACGAGGTGCCTGGAGAGATGCGCCCGGTATTCGTTGAGCTCCGGGCCTGGGCGAGGCCGCGAGGCGCGCCAGACGAGGCTCCGACAGTCAGGAGAAAAGAAAGCTCCACCGTCGTATCCCTGAAGGTTCGTCACCCTTCTGACACTGTCCATCGTTCCGAGACTGTTCAACTTGCCGACATAGAGATCGAGGTCACCGTCCCGATCACTCGTGAAGACCACGCTTCCATCTCGGCAGACAGTCGCCTCGGCGTTGTAGGCTCGGGGCGCCCCAGGTTCCAGTGGGATCGGGTCGGATCCATCAGGTTTCGACGAGTAGATCTGGTAGGTGTTGTAGATGGGCCAGACGTAGCCACGGCTCAAGTCAGGCTCCGGAGGACAATCCGAACCTGCCGCGTGCGTGCTGCTAAAGAGGATGCGCGTGTCGTCCGGAAAAAAGTACCCGCAGGTGGTCCGACCTCGGCCCGAGGAAACGCGCTGGATATCGGTCCCGTCAGCGCGAATTCGATAGATCTGGTCGCACTTCGCTTCGGGCCCCGCGGAAGCCGGAAGACCTGGACCTTTGTGCTGAAACACCAGCCAGCGTCCGTCGAACGACCAATAGGCTTCTGCGTTCGTTCCTCCCCGGGTGAGCTGCCGGAGATTCAGGATCCGCTTCTCATCTGGATAGGAAAGTCGGGGATCGCCCAGTGGAATGGGTCCTCGACTCGCACAGGAGCTGGCCTGTAGACTCACGCAGGTAAGCCCGACTAGGGGCGCGATCCAGGTGCCAGTCCTGTTTCTAGTGAATGGGCCAGTCAACCGGCCAGATCTTGAGCCAGAGCTTCGCATTTCCAGATACTTAGACCGGTTTCGGGTGCGGTGACAAGGTCGAGTGGGAGGACTCCGAGCTTACTGTGCCTGCGCTTTTTCCAGGTCGAGGCGCGCGACGATGCTCTCGAGCTCGGCGAGTGTATGAGCTCGATAATCATAGGCCCTGGCGTGTTCGCGGACTAGCCGCTCGGCCAGTTGGGCGCGGCGCGCAATCGACTCAAGCTGATCCGCCGGAACGGGATCGAAGGCTGCTTCTGTCTTGGGGCGCTGAGACGTCTTAGCTTGCTGGCTTTCTCCCTCGACTGCGGAGTAGGTCTCGAGCTTGCGCTCCGCGTGGGCTGAGCTCGAACCACCGAGGGTTGACCAGGCGACCCAAGCGACCACCGCCGTGAAGTGAAGAAGTGTTCGGCTCATGAATAGTCTCCAAGCCCGCTTTTTGGGCGCTCCTGCTTTATCAACGCAGACTAAATTAATCAATCATTAATGACGCGCAGCATATAAATGCTTGAAAATCACCGAGTCAGGTCTCTTTTGCGGTTCGAGAAGTTGACATTACCGGGCACGTGGCCAATATACGCCTAGGCCTGGTTTCGATTCGGGTTCGACTGACCATCGATCGAGATGATCGTTCGGTGGTCAATCCAGTCCGGAAGTCGATCTTAGGTCCCTTTGGAGTCGGGGCCTTGGTGCCGCCGGCGCGCACGAGAGGATGGAGCGGGCGGATCTTATGCCCCCCTTCTCATCGGGCGCGGTCGTGGCAGCCGGGGTGTTCGTCGCATCGCCGGGACGAGGCATCCTTGAGTTCCAGAGGAAACGACAAGGTTGGAGAGTGAGAAATGGCACTGAATACGCCTGCGAAAACGAAGGAGGAAAATATGCAAGTACGGCCGTTGCACGACCGGGTTCTCGTGAAGCGCTTCTCCGAAGAGGAGAAGTCAAAGGGCGGGATCATTATTCCCGACACCGCGAAGGAAAAGCCCATCCAGGGCGAAGTGATCGCCGTCGGCCAAGGCCGGGTCACTGAAGAAGGCAAGGTCCGTCCCCTGGACGTCAAGAAGGGCGACAAGATCCTTTTCGGCAAGTACGCCGGAACCGAGATCAAGATCGAAGGCGATGATTTCATCATGATGCGCGAGGAAGACATCCTCGGCGTCCTGGCGAACTGAGCTCGATCGTTACAAGAGAGTAGGAGAAATATCATGTCTGCTAAGGAACTGCGTTTTTCTGAAGAAGCCCGTTCGGCGATCCTGATCGGCGTGAACACGCTGGCCAATGCCGTGAGGGTCACGCTAGGGCCCAAGGGTCGCAATGTCGTCATCGAGAAGTCGTTCGGCGCGCCGAACGTCACGAAGGATGGCGTTACCGTTGCGAAGGAGATCGAGCTTTCCGACAAGTTCGAGAACATGGGTGCCCAGATGGTTCGTGAGGTCGCCTCGAAGACGAGCGACGATGCCGGCGACGGCACCACGACTGCGACCCTCCTGGCTCAAGCCATCTATCGCGAAGGCGCGAAGATCGTGGCTGCGGGCCATAACCCGATGGAAGTGAAGCGCGGCATCGACAAGGCCGTGGTCGCGGTCGTCGAGGATTTGAAGAAGATGTCCAAGCCCATCAAGGATCAAAAGGAGATCGCCCAGGTCGGAACGGTTTCGGCCAATAACGATCCCGAGATCGGCAAACTCATCGCCGAGGCGATGGACAAGGTCGGCAAGGAAGGCGTCATCACAGTCGAAGAGGCGAAGAGCGCCGAAACGACTCTGGAGGTGGTCGAGGGAATGCAGTTCGACCGCGGCTACCTGTCGCCGTACTTCGTGACCAATGCAGAGAAGATGGAAGCAGTGCTCGAGAGCCCCTACATTCTGATCTACGACAAGAAGATCAGCTCGATGAAGGATCTCCTGCCCCTGCTCGAGAAGGTCGTCCAGCGCAGCAAGCCCCTGCTCATCATCGCCGAGGAGGTCGAAGGGGAGGCCCTCGCCACCCTCGTCGTGAATCGCCTGCGTGGAACGCTGCAAGTCGCCGCCGTGAAGGCGCCTGGCTTCGGTGACCGACGCAAGGAGATGCTCCAGGACATCGCCACACTCACGAACGGCAAGGTCAT
>CAYJTX010000230.1:0-5969 GCA_964372615.1 uncultured Bacteriovoracaceae bacterium
CGTCGGCGCCGAGCGGCGTCATCACGCGCAGGCCCGCCGCCCGCAGCTCCCGCGCGACCCGCTCGGCCGTGCCGCCCAGGCGCTCCTCCGGAAGGGTCACGAACACTTCCACCGGCGCCTCGAGCGGAGGAACCAGGCCATGGGTCTCGAGGAAGTGCTGGAGCGTGACGTCTCCCATCCCGAAGCCAACGCCCGAGAGCTTCGCGTTGCCGAAGAGACCGATGAGGTTGTCGTAGCGTCCGCCCCCGAACATCGCCCGAGGGTTTTCCGGCGACACGTCGTACATCTCGAAAACGGTTCCGGTGTAGTAGTCGAGCCCGCGCATGACGGTCGGATCGAAGCGCGCCTGGGTCGCGACCCCCGACTCCTCCAGCCGCGCGAAGAGCGCGCGCAGCTCCTCCGCTCCTTCGCAGGGGTAGTCCGTCGCGATCTGCTCGAGCGTGGAGCGGAAGAACCGCTCCAGCGAGGCGACCTTCGTCTGATCCAGCCCCAGCTCACCCAGCCACTTGAGGTAGGTTTCCTCGCCAACCTTCGCCCGAGCGTCGATCGCCTTCGAGATTCGAAGACCGGCATCCGCGCCGAGGCCCAGCTGTTTTGCGAAGAAATGATCCATGAGCTTGCGGTTGTTCACCCGCACGGACACGTGCTTCTCGCCCCCAAACGGGGCCATCAGATCCAGGGCAAGCCGCAGTATTTCGGCGTCCGCAAGCAAGGGATCGCCGCCCAGGATATCGACGTTCAGCTGCCAATGCTCTCTGAGCCTCCCCCGCTGGGGACGCTCGTAGCGCCAGAGGTTCGGGATGCTGAACCAGCGTACCGGTCTGGGAAGCTCGCTCACCCTCGCCGCCACCATCCGAGCCAGGGTCGGCGTCATCTCCGGGCGGAGGGCGAGCTTGCGCTCCCCGCGGTCGACCAGGGAGTAGAGCTGCTGGTTGACGATCTCCTCGCCGGTCTTCGCCGCATAGAGCTCAAAGGGCTCGAGCATCGGGCCGTCGTACTCCTGAAACCCGTACGAGCGCACGACCTGGCGCATGCGCTCGAACATCCAGCTCCGGAGGCGCATGTCCTCCGGGTAGAAGTCGCGTGTGCCCTTGTAGGACTGAGTCGATAGCGGCATCAACGGCAGTCGAGAACGCGCCAGTAGGGCCGGCTCGCCTGGACGTAATTGCAGCGAGCGCCCCTGGGGCACCCATCCGTACACTTCGCGCCGACTTCGCAACGGCCGTGGCAGGGCCAGGCGCCCGGGTCCGGCGATGGTGAATCGACGTAGATGTCACCTGCCCACTCGCACGGCGGAAGCGACGGGGGCGAGGCCACGCGCGGGTCGGCGATGAAAATGTGAAAGCGCGACTGCCCAGCCCAGCGGCTCTCAGCCTCGAGCCCGCTGTTCGCGCCGATGTCCTGGGGAACTCGAACCCGGATCTCCTCTCGCGCCGTCACTCCTCTTCCGAAGGAACCCGACGGCGGCAGCGTGGGGGACCACCTCTCAATCACACCCGTGGCCCCATGGTAAAGCGTCCAGCCGAAATTCTCCGCGGGCTCAAACTGCCTCCGATTGTACGGGTCGAGCTCGTCCGCAAGCAGCCTGAGCTGCTGCCCCGGATAGGCGCACACTCTGGGTGGAAGGAACACGAGGCCGCCGTAGCGATCCAGCCCGAACATCACGGTGCGCGCTTCGGCCTGTCCTGCGAAGCCAGCGACCACGACGCTCAAGAGAAGTACTGCTCCCAGTCCCCCAACGGCCCAGCGCGAAAATCGCATCATGACTCCAGAGGTAATCGAACCTCTGGGTCAGGTCAACGAAGTGCGCCCGGCAAGGCGAGCTCGCTGACAGGGCCGGTACCTAAAATCTCAGGGAGTCAGATCGTGCGGATAGATCCAACGCTTCCAGGCTCCGGGAGCGGTCGTCCGAAGCTCGAAGCTGATCGGCCGGTCCGCCGACCGTAAGACTTTGTCCCTCGGCTCCACTCGAGGCATCAGGAACCAGGGCGACCGTTCGGCCGGAGCCAGCAGGATGCTGGCCGGTGATCGGCTCAGAGTCTCCTTCTGACCTTTCTCTTTCCCCTGAAATGTCACGCTGATGCCCCTGGCCTGCGCGACAGTCGTTCCGGCGAGCCAGACGGCCACCACAAGGAACCCGAACCCTCTCGATCGACCCCAACGCGTATTCCCCATCTTCATGCGAATAGTATACTAAATTGATCTAATATAAATCCAGACAGTCTGAAATCCTCAATCCCTTCAGGGTTATGGATTGGGTGGATTTCTGGTAGGGTCGCCAACAATGTGCGTAACCGACTCGGAAGCGCCACCCTCGGGTAGCCCACGCGTGGTGCTCGTCACGATTTCCGGCAGGGATGCGCCGGGCATCACTTCGCAGATGACGGGCATCCTGGCACAGAAGAAGGCCACGATCCTCGACATCGGTCAGGCCGTGACCCACGGCCTGCTCTCGCTCTCGATCCTGTTCGAGCTGGATCCGAAGGAGCATGAAACCAAGGCGACCGTGAAGGATCTCCTCTTCCAGGCCGCCGAGCTCGGTCTGAAACTCGACTTCCGCGAAATCGAGCTCGACTCCAGTCGCACCCTTCTCGCTTCGGGAAGAGAGCTCGAGGCGGAGTACCGGTACGCCGTCACCCTGATCGCGGAACGCATCTCCGCCCAGGCGCTCCACGAGGTGACAGCCGTCATGGCCCGCTACCGGGTCAATATCGACGAGATTGAGCGCTTGAGCGAGGGTGAGTTCGGCTGCGTGGAGATGCTCGTCTCCTCGTCCGAGGAAATCGACCGCCACGCGCTCAAGAAAGAGCTCCTGGCCATCGCCCGACAAGAGGGCGTCGATATCGCGCTCCAGGCGGAGGGACTTTACCGCCGCGCGAAGCGCATGGTCGTCCTGGACATGGACTCCACGCTCATTCAGAGCGAAGTGATCGACGAGTTCGCGCGCGAGCTGGGAGTCTATGGTGAAGTCTCGGCGATCACCGAAGAGGCCATGCGTGGCAAGCTCGACTTCGACGAGAGTCTCAGGCGTCGGGTGGAGCTCCTCAAGGGGCTGACGGAGGCGCAGATCGACCGGGTCTTCGACCGGATCCAGCTCACGGCCGGTGCCAAGGATCTGATTCAGGTCCTGCGAAAGCTCGGCTACAAGACTGCCTTGATCAGCGGGGGCTTCACGGTCATTGCGGACCGGTTCAAGGAGCGCCTGGGAATGGACTACGCCTACGCCAATGTGCTCGAGTTCCAGAAGGGCAAGGCCACGGGCAAGGTCATCCCGCCGATCGTGAACGCTCAGCGGAAGGCCGACCTTCTCGACGTGATCGCGCAGCAGGAGCGCATCCACCTCGACCAGGTGATCGCTATCGGCGACGGCGCCAACGATCTTCTCATGCTGGAGAAGGCCGGCCTCGGGATCGCCTTCAACGCCAAGCCCGTCGTACGGGAACAGGCCGAGCTGGCGATCAATCAGCGCAATCTCCGGAACGTCCTCTACCTTCTGGGAATCTCGGGCCGGGACCTCGCCGAAGTCCTCGGCTAGAGCAACCGCGAGATCGTCAGATATCCCGAAAGCGACGAGAAGCCGCCGCCGCTTTGAAGATCCGCGCCCAGGCCCAGCCTCCACTTGTCGCCGAACCAGCGGAAGACTCCCCCGTTCAGGCCCAGGGTCGGCGCGGTTGAAATCGACGCATAGAAAGTTCGGTTGATCGACAGGTCCAGCAACCAGATCTGCCAGAACGCGAAGCTGGCGCCCAGGGTGGCGGACCAGTCCTGGAACCCCAGGAGCGTGTTCGAGAAATCACCGAGCTGCGTCCTTGAAAGCTGAATGAGCCGCCTGCCGGTGGCGTTGCTGAGGCTGGAGATGAAAGCGTCGATGTCGGCGTTGTACCAGTAATAACTGAACGACGCCCGGTAGCTCCACTGCGAGACCGGGGTGTAGGCGACCTCCAGGGTCCAGCTGAACTGCTTCAGGGTGAGCGTCGGAGGCACTCGGAAAGACTGGGTCGTCACGACCGCCGCCGAAGGCTGCTTCGACTGCGCGGCGGCCTTCCATTTCAAGCCGAACTGGAGGGTCGCTCCCTGGTAAGGAGCCTCCTCTTCCTCGGGCTCCAAACGACCCGTCAGCTCGGAGGGCCCGCTCATGCGTTTCAGCAGCCGCTGACTGTACGGCGAGAGCTCCTCCTCTCGAATCCGAGAGATCCGCTCCTCCTCCGACTCCCCCTCGTCGGACTCCTGATCGAGAAGCAGCATGTAATAGTACGCGAACTCCATCCCTCCCCCGCGAAGGTTGTCGCGCGGGGTCGTCTCGCCGGTAATGGTCATGCTCAGGTCGTGATTGGCGAGCATCTCCCACCCTAGCCCCCCCGAGATGCTGTGGGCATAAGTCGCGTCGAAGGGCTCCACGGTATCGGTCGTCTTCGTCACCGTGTAACCCAGGTTCCAGCGGAACTGGGTCGGAATCGGCTCGAGGGGCCGAAGACGCCGGTGAACGGGCTCTTCCTCGTCGGTTCTTTCGCGATCCCGAAGCCAGACGTTTCGCTCATCCTCGGTTTTCTCGAAGAAGTGGCGGCTGGCCGAAAAGGACTGCGTCAGGCTCGACTCGCTGATCGAGGTGTAGCTGTCGATGGAATCAGCCATCGCCGGTCCGAGAGACAGGATCGCGGTCAAGAACGCTGCCCTGAGCGACAACCCGAGCGGAAGGACCGATCGGAATACGGGTCGGAGCTCATCGCGACTCCACACGACCCCAGTCTACTCACCCGGGTGGAGGCAGGCTACTCCTGACTCGCTGCTTGATCACGGAGTTGGCCATGCGCTAGTGTCGAGCACAATACGCTCGCGCGTAAACGCAAACAGGGGGTACTCGTGGACATCGCGCTCTTCAACATGGACGGATTTCTCTTTCTCATGCGTTGGTTCCATTTTTTCTTCGGCATCATCTGGATCGGCCTGCTCTACTACTTCAACTTCGTGCAGGGACCGTTCTTCGCCGAAACCGATGCCCCGACCAAGTCCAATGCGATCCAGAAGCTGGTTCCCCGGGCCCTGTGGTGGTTCCGCTGGGGCGCGATGTTCACCTTCCTCACCGGCTGGGTCATCCTCGGCGCGCGCGGGCACATGGGCGGCGGCGCCGTCTTCGCGACCTCGTGGGGGATCTCGATTCTGACCGGCGCGACGCTCGCGACACTCATGTGGTTCAATGTCTGGTTCGTGATCTGGCCGAATCAGAAGATCATCATCCAATCGACGACCCAGGTCGCGCAGGGCGGCCAGGCGCTTCCCACGGCCGCGGCGGCTGGCGCGCGAGCGCTCGTGGCTTCCCGGACGAACGTGCTGTTCTCCATACCCATGCTCTTCTTCATGGGCGCCGCAAGCCACCTTCCGATCGCGACATCCGAGGACTCCTGCCTCGGCTCCCTCGCGGCAGGTTTCGGAGTCGTGTTCGCCCTCCTCGAGCTGAACGCCCTCAAGGGGAAGGTCGGCCCCCTGGCGAGCGTGAAGGGCGTGATCCACTGCGGGTTCGGGCTCGCCGTGGTCCTCTATGCGGCGATGGAGATTCTGCTCTGATCGGCCACGCGCTCGCGCTATCGCTTCTGGCGATGCTCGGCGCCTGTCGTCCCAACTCCGCCAGTGGTCCACTCAGCCAGGCAGCCCAGCGGGGCCGAGCCGTCTATCAGTCAAGCTGCATCGCCTGCCACAACGCCGATCCCAAGCAGGATGGCCCCCTGGGCCCTGCGGTTTTCGGTTCGAGCCTTGAGCTGCTGGAGGCTCGCGTGCTCGGGGGCGAGTACCCGGCCGGATACACCCCGAAGCGCGCGAGCCGGACGATGCAGCCCCTCCCTCACCTCAGGCCGCAGCTCGCCGACCTCCAGGCGTTTCTCGCGGCGCCGGTCCAGTAGTACTACTTCTTTAGGTCATAGGGTTGTTCTGGCCTCCAAGGAAAACAGAACCCTTCCCGCGAAGGGGCCACCGCA
>CAYJTX010000231.1:0-5962 GCA_964372615.1 uncultured Bacteriovoracaceae bacterium
GAAAGCCGGGGCAGGAATTTTTCGATCCGGGCCTGTTCAACGTGCTGCCGGCGGTCTCGACCCCGGAGCGGAAACGCTTCGGAAGGGGCGCCAAGCGAGTCGCGCTCCTCGACACCGGCGTGAAGTGGAACATCGTTCGTTCGCTCGTCGACGCCGGCTGCGAGGTGGACCTGCTTCCCTGGGACTCGGACCTGGCCTCCGTGGACTGCGACGGGTGGGTGCTCAGCAATGGGCCGGGCGATCCTCAGAAAACGGGCGATCTCGTCGCGAGGATTCGGTCCTTGCTGAGGGCCAGGCGGCCGATTCTCGGGATCTGCCTGGGCAATCAGCTTCTCGCGCTGGCCGCTGGCGCCCGCACCGAGCGCATGCCCTACGGGAACCGAAGCCACAATCAGCCGGTACTCGAGGTCGGCACACGCCGGGGCTACATGACCAGCCAGAACCACGGCTACGTCGTCGTGCGGGGCTCGCTGCCCGAGGGCTGGGTGCCGTGGTTCATCAACGCGAACGACCAGTCGCTCGAGGGCATCCGCCACCTCACGCTTCCTTTCAAGAGCGTCCAGTTCCACCCCGAGGCCTGCGGTGGACCGCGCGATACGGCATGGATCATCGCTGATTTCGTGAGGGGCCTCTGATGCCGATCCGGCCTGACCTTGCCAAGCTGAAGAAGCCTCGGATCGTGCTTCTGGGCTCGGGGGGCCTGTCGATCGGACAGGCGGGCGAGTTCGACTACTCAGGCAGCCAGGCTGTGAAGTCGCTGCTCGAGGAGGGCGCCGAGGTCATCGTCGTCAACCCGAATATCGCGACCGTCCAGACGAACTCGCAGCCCGGCGTCAAGGTGTACCTATATCCGGTCGAGCCCGAGTGGGTCGAAAAGGTGCTCATCGCGGAGAAGGCCAACGCGATCGTCGCCGGATTCGGTGGCCAGACCGCGCTCAACTGCGTGATCAAGCTGGATGCGTCGGGCGTGCTTGAGCGCCTCGGCGTGATCAATCTGGGTACCCCGGTCGCGACGCTTCGGCTGACCGAAGATCGCGATCTCTTCGCCACGAAGATGCGGGAAATCGGCGTCCCGGTTCCCTCGAGCGAGGCCGCCGCGACGCTGGGGCAGGCCCTGGAGGCTGCCTCCCGGATCGGCTACCCGGTGATTCTCCGCGCCGCCTATGCGCTGGGGGGTCTGGGGAGCGGATTCGCGTCGAACGATTCCGAGCTCCGAAAGCTCGTCGAGGCGGCGCTCGTTTCGTCGCCGCAGGTATTGATCGAGAGGTCGCTCAAGGGCTGGAAAGAGGTCGAGTACGAGGTGATGCGAGACTCGCAGGGCAACCTCATCACCATCTGCAACATGGAGAACTTCGATCCGCTCGGCGTGCATACGGGCGATTCGATAGTCGTCGCTCCGAGCCAGACGCTCTCGGATGAGGATTACCAGATTCTCCGCAACGCTTCCCTGCACATCATCCGCTCGCTCGGCGTCGTCGGTGAGTGCAATGTGCAGTTCGCGCTGGATACAAAGTCCCGAGCCTTTTACGTCATCGAGGTGAACGCCCGGCTTTCCCGCTCGAGCGCGCTCGCGAGCAAGGCGACGGGTTATCCGATCGCCTACATCGCTGCCAAGGTCGTGCAGGGATATGATCTGCTCGAGCTCAAGAATCCGGTCACGGGCGTGACCTCGGCCTTTTTCGAGCCCGCGCTCGACTACGTCACCGTGAAGATCCCGCGCTGGGACATGGGCAAGTTCATCGGAGTGAACCGCAAGCTCGGTTCCGCGATGAAGTCGGTCGGCGAGGTCATGTCGATCGGCCGGAGCTTCGAGGAGGCGATCCAGAAGGCCGTCCGAATGGTGAGCGAGCGGCCTGCAGGGCTCAGCCAGACCTGGGGCGCGCAGGCGATCGCGGCGGAAGTGAAGACCGAGCTCGAGCAGCCGACCGATCAGCGGCTTCACGCGATCATGAAGGCGTTTCGCCTCGGAATGCCGGTCGAGGAGGTGCGTTCGCACAGCGCGATCGACCCGTGGTTTCTGGAACGCCTGAAGCGCGTCGCGGAAATGGAGCTGGAGATCGTCGCGGCCGGAAGGGCGTTCTCGAAGGTGAAGCCCGCCCAGTGGCGTCGCTGGAAGGAAAACGGCTTTGGAGATGAGCAGATCGCGGCGATAGCGACCTTGCCGGGCCCGAAGGCCCGCGCGCTCGCGGCTCGGATTCGCGGCTATCGCAAGACCGCGGGCGTGATCCCGTTCGTGAAAAAGATCGACACGACCGCGGCGGAGTATCCGTCACCCTCGAGTTACCTCTACATGAGCTACTGCGCGCAGGTGCACGATCCGCTGCCGGACGATCGGGCCAAGCCCTCGGCCGTGGTGCTTGGGAGCGGCGCCTACCGGATCGGCAGCAGCGTCGAGTTCGACTGGTGCGCGGTCGCGTGCTCTCAGGAGCTTCGCGACCGCGGCTGGCGCAGCCTGATCGTCAATTGCAACCCCG
Organism: uncultured Bacteriovoracaceae bacterium; assembly: GCA_964372615.1. GTDB lineage: Bacteria > Bdellovibrionota > UBA1018 > UBA1018 > UBA1018 > CAYJTX01. The sequence continues at coordinate 2,475 of CAYJTX010000231.1, forward strand.
AGACGGTTTCGACCGACTTCAACGTCTCCGATCGTCTTTTTTTCGAGGAGATGACCCTCGAGCGCGTGCTCGATGTCGTCGAGTTCGAGGCCGCGCGGGGGGTGGTCGTCGCGATGGGTGGCCAGCTTCCCAACTGCCTCGCGATGCCTCTCGCCGGAGCGGGCATCACGCTCATCGGCCACTCGCCCGAGTCAGTCGACCTCGCCGAGGACCGGAGCCGCTTCTCGGCGCTACTCGACCGCCTGGGCATCGATCAGCCGCGCTGGACGGCCGCGACGTCGCCCGAGGATATTACTGTCTTCGTCGAGCGCGTGGGCTTTCCGGTTCTGGTGCGGCCAAGCTACGTGCTCTCAGGCGCGGCGATGAACGTGGCGGTCAACCGGGAGTCTCTGGATCACTACGTGTCCGTGGCCGAGGGCGTTTCGTCCGAGCACCCCATCGTCCTGAGCGAATTTCTGGACGGTGCCCACGAGATCGAGCTGGACGGTGTCGCCGGCCAGGGCACGCTCGTCGCATCGGTCGTGAGCGAGCACGTCGAGTATGCCGGTATTCACTCGGGCGACGCGACGGTCGCGCTCCCTCCCCACAAGCAGGACGCGACGATGGTCGCGCGGATCAAGTCCGCCGGCGAGAGCATCGCGCGAGAGCTCGGCCTGAACGGCCCGTTCAACATCCAGTTCCTGGTGAGGGGCCAGGAGCTCAAGGTCATTGAATGCAACGCGCGCGCGTCCCGGTCGTTCCCGTTCGTCTCGAAAGTCTCGGGGGTCAATCTCGCGCGACTCGCTACCGACGTGATTTTGAACGGGCTGGAGGCGGAGGATCGCCCGGTCAAGGTCGTCGACATCGACCCCTCGAGGTTTCCGTACGTGGGGGTCAAGGCCGCGATGTTCAGCTTCAACCGGCTTGAGGGCGCCGACCCGATCACCGGCGTCGAGATGACCTCGACCGGCGAGGTCGGCTGCCTGGCCAAGACGTTTGACGAGGCGCTCATGCTGGCGCTTCAGGCGACGGGCGTTCGAAAGCCGTCCGTCGGAGTGCTCGTGAGCTCCGGCCCCGAGCAGGACAAGGCGAAGTTCCTCGCCGCGCTGGTGGTTCTCGAGGAGCTGGGCGTACCCGTCTTCGCCACCGAAGGCATGGCCGCCTATCTTGCGTCGCACGGCCATCCGCGAGCCATGCGGCTCGCGTGGCCGGGCGAGGCGCCGAACGACGTCGTGCGCGCGATCCGCGAGGGGTGGGTGGACTTCGTGATCAACATTCCCAAGAATCTGACGCCGCGGGAAATCCAGTTCAGCTCCGAGATCCGCAAGGCGGCGGTCCGTTACGGGCGTACGTTGTTCACGGATATGGAAAAGGTCACCGCGTTTCTCTCGGCCATCGGCCGGAACCGGAATCTGGTCGAGCGTCATACACCGATCGCTCTGCCGCCGTTCCGGGCTGACCTGTCATGAGTGGGCTGCAGCGGATGCGATTCAGGCTCGTGGGTGTCGCGGCGATCGTCGCGGTCGCGGGAGTCGCGCTGGAAGGATCGAGCGCGGAGGGTACAGCGGTCGCGGCGAAGCCGGCCCCGAAATACGGCCCTGGCGTGGCGCGGCTGTCGGCTTCGAACGAGTTCCTCCGCGCAGGTGCCGCGCCCGACTTCTGGGCGCTGATCCCGTACTACGTTCCCCAGCAGGACGCCCGCTCGTGCTCGGTCGCCTCGGTCGCGATGGTCGTCAACGGCGCCCGGACCGCGGGCGAGCTGACCGCGTCCGACGAGCTCGCGCTTCAGCCGGCTGTCCTGAAGAAGGTGAACGACAAGGTCTGGAACCGGTTCATCCGCTTCGGCGCGCGTTCGATCGTGCTCGACGAGCTGGGCGAGATCTCGAGGAAGGCGCTTGCGGCCTACGGCCTGACTGCGGTCTCGGTCGAAGTCGTCCACGTCTCCGACACGGTCGAGGCGACGAAGGCCCGGGTAAGAAAAGACCTCGTCGAGAACGAGAAGTCGGCCGACGACTTCATCATCCTGAACTTCCTTCAAAGCTCCCTCACGGGTGATCCCGAGGGCGCGATCGGCCACATCGCTCCACTGGCTGCGTTCGACGCCAAGACCGATCGTGCGCTCATTCTCGATCCCGACCGCCAGTACTACGAGCCCTATTGGGTATCGCTCGACGCGCTTCTCGCCGGCATGAGCACGATCGATCCCGGTGCCGGAAAGGCGCGTGGTTACGTGCGGGTGCGGGTGCGGGTGAGGTAGGCGCAGGCGGTGCTCGCGTTCCGCTGAAGCGGCCGTGTTTCTAAGAAAGCAAGATCCGTCAGAACTCCGGCCGCGTTCCCCGATAGCGTGAGGGCCATGGGAAAGGACACGGTGGACATCCTGAAGCGGCTCCTGCGAGGGGTCGAGTTCATCGAGGGCCATCTCGACCAGGCGCTCAGCCTGGAGCGAGTCGCCCGCGAGGCCGCGGTCTCGAGCTATCACTTTCACCGGCTCTTTCGCGCGTGGGCGGGAATTCCGGTCATGGAGTACGCGCGCTCGCGGCGTCTGACGCTGGCGGCGGAGCAGCTCATTCGAAGTGAGCTTCGGATTCTCGAGATTTCGCAGGACGCGGGTTTTGAGTCTCAGGAAGCGTTTACTCGTGCCTTTCGCAGGATGTACGGGACTTCTCCGGCGGCCTATCGCCGAAACGGGGTGCATCGCGCCTCGAAGTCGGTTCAGAGGCTTGGGCCGGAGGTCCTCAACCTCATCAAGAAAGGAAATGTCATGGAGCCGAAGCAGATTCGAAGAGGCCGTTTCTGGGTGGCGGGGCTGGCTGAAGTGTATGACAGCACTTCGCGGGCCGGGATTCCCGACCTCTGGGACCGATTCATCGGGCAGATGAAAGAGTGTCAGGGCCGGGTCGGCACGCACAGCTATGGGGTTTGCGACGAGCAGGGGGGTGGCCGGGAAGGTGAGTTTGAGTACATGGCGGCCATCGAGGTAACCGACCCGCGGGAGATTCCTCGCGGCTGGAAGGCCAAGGAGGTTCCGGCGGGCGAGTACCTCGAGTTCACGCATCGCGGCCCGATCTCGCAGATCACCCGGACCGTGGATTACCTCTGGGGGACGTGGCTTCCGAGCTCGAAGTACCGGCTGAGACGGGCGCCCGACCTAGAGATGCATGACGGGCGATTCAAGAGGGAGGCGTCAGACAGCGAGGTCGATATCCTGGTTCCGGTCGAATCGTAGACACAGAGTACTGAGCCTCATCGGGTTTTCGAGTGGGTGATTTTCACTGTTTCAGAGCCCCGGCAGCATGCACGTGAGCGCCTTCAGGCGCTTGTTGGCCACCCCAGAGGGTCTTGAGTCCGCGGCGCGCCTGCGGCTTCGGGTTTTCGGCGAACTGGGCAGCAACGTCCGCCGCGCAACCCAATCCGAGGTCTGAGCGCCGCCGGAGTCCTCCGGCACTCCTTACGCGCGGCGTGGGCATCGACAGGGGCGTGCGGCTCGCGGGCGGCGTGCGTTTCGGGCG
>CAYJTX010000232.1:0-5950 GCA_964372615.1 uncultured Bacteriovoracaceae bacterium
CGAGTGTACGCGAGCGCCCTACACGACTCCAGCCGAGATCATTAGACATTATGCGTCATGAATTTTTCGGGCGCCGACCTCGACGGGATTGCACGTCTTTCGCGACGTCCCTATTCTCGACTGCATGCGCGCACGTCTCGGTCCGACCTTCTTGGCCTGCTCTCTTCTGATCGTCGTAGCGCGACCCGCGCGTGCGGATCAGCTGACGTCCTGGATGGGCACCGTCCGAATCCAGCCGGCCGGTGGCGCTGCCGACTCCGAAGGCGCGCCCATCGCCGAGGGAGCCACCCGTCCCCTCCCCGTCTCGCCGGGAAGCGTGATTCGGACATCCGGCAACGGCCGGGCGGAGCTCGAGCTCGGTGACGGATCCCGAATCAGTCTTTCGGCGGGGAGCTCAATTCGAGTAGCGAGCGAGAGCGGCGACGCCCCATCCCTGGATCGAGGCAGGGCTCGCGTGCGGGTGCCCAAGCTTCTGGATCCCGGGCGCTTCAAGCTCCGCTCGAGGGCCGCCGTCATGGGCGTTCGCGGCACGGAGTTCATCGTGGACACCTCGACCGGCGCAACCGCCGTCTGCTCCCTGGAGAGCGAGGTGGAGGTCAATTCTCGGGTAGTCACGCCCCGGACCGGCGTCATTGTCACGGAGGACGGGTCGGTCAGCGATCCCGTCCCGATGGATCCGCTCATGATGCAGTGGTGGCGGCAGGAAACCGACGTCGTTTCCGATACGCCTCTCGGCTTCGACTGGCACTGGATCGGACCGCCGTCGATCGACTACTGGGATCCGACGATCGTGCACGGTTTTGGCCACCGCGCCTTTGGGCACGTCATCCTCTGGGGGCGGGCGCTCTTCTCGACGAATCTCGCGGACTACAACTCCGATTCGAACGACATCAAGCGTACCTTCACGCCCAAGCTCGCGCTTCGTGGCGGATACGCCCCGCACCGTTCGCTCCTGCTCTTCGCCGAAGGCGCTTTCGTCACGACCGGAGGAACCACGGCGGGCGTATCGACCTACCCGAAGGACGTTGAGCTCGACGAGGGATACGTCCTCTGGAGGCCGCGTCCCGCGTTTTCGGTCTCCCTCGGCCGCCAGGAATGGCACTTCGGCGAAGGCCTGATCCTGGGAAGAAACACCTGGGACCAGCTCGGCAATCGCACCGACGGCGCGCTCGTCGCCCTCAAGAGCGAGCGCTGGCGCCTGAGGCTCTTCGGAGGGCGGCTGGCCGACGCCGCGGCTGGCGGCTGGCAGGGGCGGCTGGCGGGCGCCTACCTCGACGGGGCCGCCTGGCCAGTCGACGTTTACTCCGTCTGGGCGGGTTCGCCCGGATCGTCTGTCACGACGGGAGGCCGGTTCCGCATCGAACCCAGCCGCTCGCGGTTCTTCGTTTCGGAGGAGCTCGCGTTCCAGGCCGGCTCGGCACGGAGCTCCTTCCTCGTATCGGCGGAGGCGGGCGCTCACCTGGTCACGGGTACGAACCCCGTGGATCTCAAGTTCCAGTTTCTCCAGCAGCTCGACGGCGTCAGCACCCGCTCGTCGGTGTCCGCCCCTTCGATCGCGACCGCGCCTGACACCCATCGTTTTCTCGGGCTCGCCGGCGCGCTGAATCTCTGGGGCGAGGTGCGAAAAGTCGGCATCGGCGGCCTCGCACGCTGGCGCCCCGCCGGCCGACCGCTGGCGGCGCAGCTCGACATCCTTCATTTCGACCAGCCGCGGGGGGGCCTCTCGGTCGGGGACGAGGTCGACCTGCAGCTCAGCTACGAACCGCACCCGGAGGCCTTCCTGCAGCTCGGAATCGCGGCGTTCAGCCCGGGCGAAAGTTTCGCCGCCAGCCAGCAGTCTCCCGCGTTCCTCACCTTCCTGATGGCGCAGTACCGGTACTAGACAGAATGATGTGACCCGCCCTGTCTAGCGCAGGGTCACAGACAGCGTGTCAGGTCCAGGCCGACGGAACGGCAGAGCCGCGCGACCGCCCGGTGGGCCTCCGCCCAGCCCTGAATCTCGAGGATCTCCGCGGTCGCCAGGCGCCTCTGCTCCTCGGCGAGATCGTTCGCGGTCGCCCGGCCGACCTCGAAGCGCCGGAGGTCGTCCCGATAGATCCCGCGCGACAGCTCCGCCGTGCGCTCGCGCGCGATCGCGGTGCCCACGGAGATACGGAAGCCCGCGCTCGCCCCGCGCCATTCCCGACGGGCGTCCTCGAGGCTTTCGGCGAGAAGGCGCTCGGCCTTCAGTCGCTCCGCCTCGGCCCCCTTCATGGCAGACCAGTCCGAAAGGCCCTCGAAGAGCGGAATCGAAAGAGTCACGGAGCCGCTCCACGACGTCGTACTGCTCGCGACCGCCGACCCTGACGCGAAGCGCTTGCCAACCTCCGCCGTCGCGTCGAGCGAGGGCAGGAGCAGCCGCCGGCTTCGGCTGTACCGATCGGCCTCGGCCTCCTCCCGGAAGCGCGCCACCGCCACCGCGGGGCTGCGATCCCACGGCGCCTCGCTCCAGGTCGCCTTCGCGAGAATGGCGACGGATTCCTTCTTCAGCCTCCCCCGCCACGCCCACTCCGCCTTCACGTCAAGGCCCGCGCCCGCCAGGTCCTCGAGCGCGGCCGCCGACTCCGCGCTCCTTGCGCGAAGATCCTCCAGCGCCGCGGCTGCATTGTCGTAGTCCACGCGAACTCGATCAACCTCCTGCTGCGGCAGGATCCCGCGCCCGTAGCGCTTCCGCGCTATCTCGAGCACCTCGGCCTGCAGCTTCAGCACCCGCTCGCGCACCTCCTCCTCGAGCCTGCGCTCGATTCGGTCCGCGACGGCTCCCACTGCCTCGGCTTCCGCACCCAGCAGGGCGGTGTCGACGGATCTCTCCAGGCGGTCGAGATCCGCCATCGCCGCACGCGCGGCCGACACGTCCGCTCCCCAGCGAAAGAGATTCCACGAGCTCGCTCCTCCCACGAAGCGGGTGTTCGTAACCGAAACCGTACTGTCGCCCACCGGGCCGCCGCTCGCCTGTGAGGCCTTGACCGAAAGCTCCGGGAGAAATGTCGCCCGAGTTGCCTTGCGCCGGGCCCGGGCCGCGTCGACGTCGGCCCTCGCCAGCGCGACATCCGGATTGCGCTCCACCGCACGTTGGACGACCTCGTCCCAAGACAGCTCCTCGCCGCGAGCAGTATCCCCGCCGCCATCCCAGGCGGCGAGAATCAGGAACACCCAAGTCAGGGTCCTGGCCGCGTCCTTCCGACGCCGCGACTGCTCACGAAGGCGCGTCAACCCAGCAGGCAGCCAGCCAGCCTTTGCCCCGGCCTGGCTCCGCCGCGACGACCTTCGCGCGCGCGCCTCAAGATACGTCACCTGCAGCGCGGGGACCGCGAAGAGCGTGAGAAGCGTCGATACCCACAGGCCTCCTGTCACCGCGATCCCGAGCGGCTGCAGGATCCGGCCGCCGGCCCCGAGCCCGAGCGCGACCGGGAGCATGCCAAGCACCGTCGTGAGCGACGTGATCAGGATGGGCTTGAGCCTCGTTCTGGCGGCGTCGACGGCCGCCTCGCGAGGCGGCAGCCCGTCGGCCACCCGCCGCTTCATGAAGTCGACCAGGATGATGCTGTTCGCGACGGCGATGCCGTTGAGCAGGATCACGCCCAGGGCTGAGTTCAGCGAGAGAGTGCTGCCGAAGACGAAGAGCGCCGCGAGCACGCCGATGAAACCGAGCGGAACCGCGACGAGCACCAGGGCCGCAGCGACCGGATCACCGAACTGCAGCACCATCGTGACGAAAATCAGCGCGATCGAGATGGCCACGGCCCAGGCGAGCTGCTCGAGCGCCTCGTTCAGGTCGCGCTCGGAGTCCTCGAGCACCGCGACGGCTTCCCCTTTGCCCGCCCGGGAATTGACTTCCGCCACGAGCTTCTCCATGACAGTCCGGCGCGAAGCCGCGCCCGCGTCCTTCTCGTCGGCTCCCCCGCCCTTCTTGCCCAGCACCAGCGCGAGCTCGCGCTGATCCTCGCGGTAGAGCGTCGGCGGCAGCACCTCGAGCGACACGTCGGCAAGCGCGCGAAGGGGAATGAGACGGCCCGCGATCCCGATGGGCAGCGCTCCCACGTCCTCGGGCACGCGAACGGCGGACTCCGGATAGCCCATTACGATGTCGGTCAGACGGCCGTCGACCGGCAGCCGGCCGATCTGGCGGCCGAGTGTCGCGACACGGGCAAGGTCTGCGAGGTCCGATGGCAGGAGGCTCGTCCCCTGCCTTCGCAGCGCGTCCCACTGCTCATGGTGCGGTCGCAGCACGAGCTGCTCGCGCCTGTCCACGCCCGGCTCCGTCCAGACGCGCGGAAGGATCTTCCCCTCCTCCAGCCGGTCCCGGACGGTCTGCGCCAAAGCGGCCCGCTCCTCGGCGGTGCCTCCCCGGATCGCGACGCGTACTTGAGGCGGATCGGGAATGGGCAGCTCCGAGGGATTCCACGGCATCACGAAGTAGCTCAGGAAGGGCGTGTTCACGAAGCGCGCCTCCAGCGCCTTCCAGACCTCGCGCATCTCGCCCTTGTTCTTGAGGCGCGCCATGATGTGGGCGCGGTTCTGGCCGCGCACCTGGGTGAAGGTGTACTGGATCCGGGTGCCGAACTCGCGAAGCAGGTCGGCCTCGAGCTCCTCGATCTGCGACTCCATCTGGCGGATCTGCGTGTTGCCCTTCGTGTTCACGGAAAGGAACATCATGTCCGTGTCGGGCGTGCCGATGATCTCCTTCGGCAGGCGGGGCAGCACGAGCGCCGCGAGCAGGGGCACGACGACCGCGAGCGCGGCCAGGCTCGACCACTTGAGGCGCGGCCTCTCGAGAATCGCTCCGAGCGCCCGGGCGTACGCCGCCTCGAGGCGCCTGAGACCCCCCGCGATCGGCGGGCGGTGCGGGGCCTCTTCCTTTCCGCGATTCATGAGATGAAGGCGCACGGTCGGGACGAGCAGGAGCGCCACGAGCGCCGAAAGCCCGTGCGAGAAGACGACGGTCTTGGCGAGATCCCCCAGCACCGCGTAAGTCAGCTCCGAGGTGAACGCGAGCGGCAGAAACACGACGAGCGACGCCACCGTGGAGGCGATCACCGCGAAGCGCACCTCGCCCACGGCCCGCACGACCGTCTCCAGTCGCTCGGCCGCCGAAAGAGCGCGCCCCAGACGCGCGCGCTCGCGCTCCAGATGCCGGAACAGGTTTTCCATGACGACGACCGACGCGTCGACGTTCATCCCGGCCGACAGCGCCAGGCCCCCGAGCGAGATCAGGTTCAGGTTCATCCCGGAGAAACGCATGAGAATGAACGCGAGAATCATGCTGAGCGGGATCTCGATGGCCGCCGTCACCGTGTTGCGCAGGCTGCCGATGAAGAGAAAGAGCACGCTCACTGCAAGCAGCGCGCCCAGGAGCACCTCGTGCTGGACGTTGTTGACCGCCTCGCGGATGAACTGAGAGGGATCGACCAGGACGCGCGACTCCACGTCCTTCGGGAACTGGGGCTCGGCCTCCTTCACGGCCTGGAGCAGCTCCTCGGCCATCCGCTTCACGTTCCCTCCCGCGCGCGGGGTCGCGAAGAGGATGAGGCTCGGAGCCCCGCTCGTCTTGAAGCTCTTGGTGTCGGTGGTCTTCGGCCGCACCTCGACGTGCGCGACCTCGCCCAGCGTGACCGGGGGCCCGGCCGGCGGGAAGACGAGCGCCCGAGAGAGGTCGGCGGGCTTGAGCGCCGTGCGCGGCATCTGGATCTGGAGCTGCTGCGTGCCCACCGTGAGGGCGCCTCCGCCCCGAGCCGCCATCGCGAGCCGCACCGACTTCTCGATGTCCCTCGGCAGGAGGCCGAGCGCTGCCATCGCGTCGGGGTCGAGCTCGACCCGCACCTCCCGGCGCGAGGGGTTCCAGAGCCCCGGATCCTGCGCGTCCCGCACCTTCGCGATCTTCGGCGCGAGCAGCGGCTCGAGCACGTTGTAG
>CAYJTX010000233.1:0-5940 GCA_964372615.1 uncultured Bacteriovoracaceae bacterium
TGCTCGCGCCGCTCCTCCTCCTCTGCCTGAAGGTCGCGAATCGGCGGAACTACCTGCGATGCGCCGCAGGGTTCGCGGTCTGCTTCGGTCTCCAGCTCCAGGGCAGCTTCATCCAGAGCACCTTCTACTTCGCGATCGTCTGGCTGCTCTTCGTCTCCCTGAGCTTCCGGAGCGCGCAGTTTCGGTTTCGCGCATACGTCCTGGTCCTCGGGGGCGCGCTCGGGGTGCTGCTTGGGAGCTCTCGGATCATCCCGCTGCTGGTCTCCGCCCAGAGTCTGCAGAGGGAGTCGATTCCATTCTCAACCAACCTCGAGTACGCGGTTCCCGGCCCGAGGCTCCTCTACAGACTCCTCGACCCGACGGCCTTCGGGGCTCTCTCGTCCCAGTGGAACGCCGCCTCTCACCCGTCGCCGCCACCGGAAGTCAACTTTTACGAGGGAATGACGGTCTTCTCGTCGGCGACGGCTGTGTTTCTGGCGCTCGCGGCCCTGCTGTGGGGCTTGCGGGAGAGAAAACCGGAGATCCTGGTCTGGGCCGCGGTCGGCGCGGTCTCCCTGGCGACGATCTTCGGTCTCTTCCCGCTGAACCTCATCTTCAAGCTCTGGGGTGAGAAGTTCATCCTCCACGGCCGCATCTCGGTCCTGATTCCGATCTCCCTCGCGATCCTCTCCGGCTGGGCGATCGAGAACCTGAGCTCGATTCTGCCGCGAACAGTTCGCGGAAACGCCGGATACGTGCCCCTGGTGCTGCTCGTGGCCGCGGCCGCCTACTGGTTCAAGATCGCGGGTTCCGAGTATCCGCTGGCCGTCTATCTCGGAATCGCCGGTATTCTCGCGGCCACCGCGCGAATGGCCCATCGATCGCCCCAGGACCGCCAGGCCCGCGTCTCCATCCTCAAGTGCGCCTTCCTGGTCATCGCCGCCTTTGAGCTCCTGGCCTTCGCGGACCGGTTTTACAATCCCCTCGCCACCGACGCGGAGATCAACGACTACGGGGATGATTTCCCGATGACGGCGACGCAGGAGTCGCTGCGAAGCAAGAAATTCGAGAACGAGCTGCGCTCTCTCCGGCTCCTGTCGCCGGTCGGGTTTCCGGTGCGGGGCTTCCTCTCTGTCCCCTGGAAGCGCCAGTACAAGACGAACTTCGTCCCGATCCAGTACGGCATCTCGATGATCGCCGGATACGTCAACGCGTTTCCGAACGACTACCTGAGATTCATTCGATACCCGGAAGCCCCGTACTCAGGGTCCATGCTGAGAGTCCTGCCGCTCGAAGGGTTCTCGGAATTCTCGAGAAAAGTGCTTCGACTCGGCGCGATCCTCACCGACGAAACCGTGACCCGAACCGACAATTCCGTCTTCCCGGAGGTTTTCTTCGCCTCGCGCGCGGAACCCGTCGAGAACGACGAGCGGGCGCTCGAGCGATTCCACCAGGAGATGAAAGACTACAAATCCGGTGACGAGGCGGCGATCCCCGCCTTCGTCCCGGGCCTGGCCTCACCGATCGCCCCGGTCACCGCGAAGGGTGTGCGACAGGCGACCCTGACCGGAACTCCGCCGAACCGGCTGGAGATCACGACTGAAAGCGAGTCCACCGAGCTGCTGGTCGCCAACGAGAGGATTTACGAGCGCTGGAGTGTCGCGATCGACGGGAAGCCCGCGCGGCTGTACCGGACGAACTTCATCATGGCCGGCGCGCTGGTTCCGCCGGGCCGGCACCGCGTCGTCTTCAGCTACGAGTTTCCGTTCAAGTGGCCGCTTCTCGCGATGACGTTCGCCGGGATCGCTGCCGTGATCCTGCTGGGCTTCCCGGGGATCAGGAGCGCCCTCAGAAGGGCGGCCCGATGAAGAACTGGAACACCGTGCCTTCTCCCGGACGCGCCTTGAAGGGGAATCCCCACTCAAAACGAAGCGGCCCGATCGGCGAGAACCATCGGAGCCCGAAGCCCGCGTCGCTTCGAAGCGTGAAGTTATCGGCCGTCGGGAACTCCGAGAAAGCGTTTCCGACGTCGTAGAAGGCGACCACCTTGATGCCGGCGTCCCGGATGAGGGGATACTCGAGCTCGAAGAGCGAGAATACCTCGACCGTGCCCCCGGTGGGTTCGTCGATCGTGATCGTCGAACCGGTCGAATCCACGAACGACCTGAGCCGCTTCGGCCCGATCGAGAAGATCTCGAAGCCCTTGAGATTGTTCGGCCCACCGAGAAAGAAGCGCTCGGAGGGGGGCAGTCGCCTGCCGGCCAGCGTGACCATCTGCCCGTACTCCGCGCTCGTGCGGAAAACGAGGTCGCCGATCAGCCGCTTGTAATAGCGGTTGTTCACCACCCACTTGACGAACTTCTTGTCGCCGCCCAGGCCCGCCGTCTCGAGCGACGCGCTCTGGTAGTTCCCGTCCGTCGTCTCGAAGCGGTTGTTGCGCTTGTCGCGCACGAGGCTCCAGACCACGCTCGAAAGCACTCCCTGGTCCGCGGCGACGTCCAGCGGATCAATGCCCTGGTCGAAGCGCGGATCCTCGGCGCGCAGCCCCTCGTTCTTGTAGGTCACGTAGGCGGTCGTGTACTCGTAGATCGGGTAGCCGGCCCGCAGGTCGAAGCCGAGCTTTCGCGTGTTGTACTTGTTCGGGATCGGAAAGGTCACGTAGTAGAGATCGAACCCGAGCGACCATTTCGAATCGAACGCGTAGGGATCGGTGAAGCCCAGATTGAAGCTCTTGGAGAAGCGGTCGGCGGCGAGCTGCGCCGAAAGGCTGATCGTCTGACCCCGCCCGAACAGGTTGATCTCGGCCACCTGGGTCGTGAAGAAGAAACCCTGCACGGTGCCGTAGCCCGCTCCGAGAGTGATGGTCCCGGTCGAGCGCTCCTTGACCGTGATCTCCACGTCGACCTGGTCGTCTGACCCCTTCGGGGTCACTGTGTTGAAGACGACCTCGCCGGGCGCGAAGTAGCCCAGTCGCTCGACGTTCTCCCGCGACTCCCGCAGCCTCGTTCCGCTGAAGAGCTCGCCCTCCCGGATCTTCAGCTCCCGGCGGATGACCTTGTCGTGGGTTTTCGAGTTGCCGAGCACGTTGACCTCGCGGAAGTAGACGAGGTTCCCCTTCTCGAACTCGTAGCGGATGTCGACCGTCCGCGAATCGTCCTTCACGTCCATCTTCGGGATGACGTTGACGAACGCATACCCCATGTCCTGGTACCGCTCGGTCAGCTTCTGAATGTCCGCGTTGCGCCTGGAGATGCTGAAGGTCTCTTCCGAGAGTAGCGTCAGGTCCGCGTGGAGCTCGTCCTTCGTGAAGAGGAGGTCCCCGCCGAAATCGACCTCGCCCATCTCGTAGGTCTCTCCCTCATCGACGTAGAGCGTGATGTAGAGCCACCGCTTGTCTTCGCTGATTGTCACGACCGGCTGCTCATAGCGGAACTTCACGTAGCCGTGGTCCAGGTACCAGTAGGTCAGCCGCTGCAGGTCGTTCTTGAAAGCCGAGTCCTTGAAGTTCCCCGAGCCGCTCAGGAAGGAAAAGAGGCTCCCCTCCCGCGTTTCCTGGAGAATCCCCTTGAGCTGCTCGTCCCCGAAACGCTTGTTGTTCAGGAAGGTGATCTTCTTGATCTGGACCTTCTCGTAGTCGTTGATCCGGTAGGTGAGCTGGACCTCGTCGGCCTTCCCTTCGACCCGCTGGACATCGAAGGAGACCTTCGCGAGGTAGAAGCCCTTCTCCTCGTAATGCTTCTGGATCAGCGCCGCGTCTTCCTTGACCTTGTTGACGTCGAGGATGGACCACTCCTTGACCTTCACGACCTCCTGGAGGTCGGAGGTCGACACCCGCTCGTTCCCGTCAAAGACGAGCTTGGCGATCGCCGGTCGCTCCTTCACGACAACCGTGAGGTCGACACGGCTACCGCGATCCTCGCCCAGAATGTCGATGTCGTCGAAATAACCCAGACCGAAAACCGCCTGGATGTCAGAGGAAAGCTCGGTCGCCGAAAGTGGCTTGCCCGGCTGCGAGATGAGCTTCGCGAGAACCGCGTCCTTGCCGATCCGTTTCAGGCCCTGAACGTCGATCGAACCGACGACCTTTCCCAGATGGGCATCCAGAGCGGAGGGAGCCGCGGCCGCCGCTGCGCGAACCGCCGATTTTGCTCGCTTGGCGGCCCACGTCGCGCTGGGTGTCACGCCTGAGATTCCGAGGAAAACCAGCCCGATGAGGAGCGGCACCGTCGGTGCGGAAGTGCATGGAATCACAGCTAAGGTCTAGGTGAGCCTTGCTCGATAGTCAAACGAAGACACCATCTTTCATAGACAAGACGCGATGCATTCTCTTGGCCAATCCCTGATCGTGAGTCACGAGGAGAACGCTCACGCCGGTGGACTGATTGAGGCGCGAAAGCAGGTCGATCACATTCGCGCTGTTCACGGAGTCGAGGTTTCCGGTGAGCTCGTCGGCCAGCAGGAGCTTCGGCCTCAGGATCACCGCGCGCGCGATCGCGACGCGTTGCTGTTCGCCGCCCGAAAGCTCGCCGGGACGGTGCTCGAGCCGATGCCCGAGACCCACGAACTCGAGGAGTTCTCGCGCCTGGCTCAGGGCCGGCCGGCGAGAGTGACCGGCGATCAGCGCGGGCATCATCACGTTCTCGAGTGCCGTGAACTCGGGAAGGAGGTAGTGGAACTGGAAGACGAATCCGAGCGCCCGGTTCCGAAAAGTCGCCAGGGTCTTTTCCGAGTACCGAAATACGTCCTGGCGACCCGGCCCGAAAAGGACCTGTCCGGCAGTGGGAGGCTCGAGAGTTCCGAGAACATGCAGGAGCGTGCTCTTTCCGACACCGGAGGGCCCGGTGATCGCAACCATCTCTCCGGTATGCAGCGTGAGATCGACACCGCGGATCACCGGCACCTCTGTCTTGCCCTTGAAAAAGGACTTTCGGATTCCCTCCGCCCGAATCAACACTTCTCGCACCCTCTCACTCATAGCGAATCCCATCCAGAGGAGAGCGTCGCGCGACTCGGAACGCCGGATAAAGGGTAGCGACGAACGTGACGAGCAGAGCGAGCGACGCGATCAGCGCGACCTCCGGCCACCGGACGACGACCGGAAGGTAGCCGATGTAGTAGATCTCGGGGGGAAGGTCGATCCAGTGGGTGCGAGCCAGGACCCAGTTGACGCCAAGCCCCCCTCCCACGCCCGCGGCCGTTCCGACCAGCCCGATCCCCATGCCGAGCAGACAGAACAGCAGAAACGCCTGGGTCGGACGGAACCCCATCGCTTTCAGGATGGATATCTCCTTTGTCTTGTCATGAATCATCATCATGAGCGTGCTGACCACGTTGAACGCGGCCACCACGATGATCACCGTGAGCAGGATCGCGATGACTACCTTCTCGAGGGCGATCGCGTAGAAGAGATTCTTGTTGAGCAGCCCCCAGTCCTTCGCGCGAAAGGGATAGCCGAAGTGCCCCGACAGGCGGTCCGCAGCCAGGCGCGCGTCTGAGCCCGGCGCCAGCCGAATCTTGAATGACGTCACCTTCCCGGGCTGATCCAGAAACCTCTGGACCGCTCCCAGCGTCGCGAAGACGAACTTGGAGTCGTACTCGAACATTCCCATTCGCACGAGCCCGACGACCTGGGCCTGAATCACGCGGGGAGCGCCCGTGCCCGCCTTCGCTTCCTCCACTGAGTCCCCGATAAAGGGAGCGATCAGCCGAACCTCGGAACCCACCTTCGCGCCGATCCGCTCGGCCAGCGCGTAACCGACTACGACCTCGCCGTCGGCCTGGGGCAGGCGCCCCTCGCGGATGCGCTCGGCGACGGCCGTCACCTTGCCCACGGTTTCGGGATCGATCCCCTCCAGCACCGCACCGCCCACGCCGTAAGGACCCGACGCCATCAGCTCGGTGACGAACGACGCGGTGGTGGCGCGGACGTTCGGGAGAACCTCCCTGAGCTTCGCCTCGACC
>CAYJTX010000234.1:0-2732 GCA_964372615.1 uncultured Bacteriovoracaceae bacterium
GACCCTATCTTGCTGATTCAGCCGTTTACTGTCACCCCTGCCCGGACAGGACAACTGATTCTGCACAACAGTTGCCCATGAAGACATTTGCGATCGCCGCCGTAGCTTTGGGAGCGATTCTGATTCAAGGCACTCCCGTTGCCCAGGCCCAGAACTGCGAACAGCGAGTCGATGAGTTGGAGCGCCGGGTCCGCGAACTTGAGGCGCAGTTCGCGGGCTTGTCCGACGGAAGCGGAAACGCCGAGACCCGCCGAACGACGACGGGTGCCGTGTTCACGCGGGTCACCCGCTCAGGCTTCGGCGAATCCTGGCGCGATCCGAGCGGGATGATCTGGGGCGATATCGCACAAAACGCGAACGGGTGGGCCCGCTCTATGGATCAGTATCAAGCGACCGAATACTGTCAGAGCCTCGGCGCTCAGCTGCCGAGCCGCGCAGACTTTGCCCGTCTCCGTGGGTACATGGGCGCAACAACGGCAACCTCGGAAAATGCAGGCACAGGCTATACCCCCCAGGTGCTTCCGCACCTGACGCGACAAGTAGATGGCCGGCCTTGGAGCAACTTTTTCTGGTCTTCGTTTCACCCCGACTACTCCGGTTTCGCCTACGGCTTCGGTGGGCGCGTGGGGGTCATCGGCGTCCGCGATCGCGCTTACGAATACGCCGGTAGAGTGCGTTGCGTGGCGCGCCGCTAGCGTGGAAAGTTAGTTTGATCATTGGATGATTGGACCGGGCGCTACGTCGCCCGGTCCTGTTTCCGCTTTCACCTTGAGCGGCCGAAGGGCCGTGTGCCTCCCCGAGTTTCGCGCGGGAAGCGGAGCGACGTCGCCAAGCCCGCGGCGCCCAGGCGCTCCGCGCGACGATGTCCACAGGACATCGCTCCGCGGGCGCGGTTCGTGGTTTTTTTTTTGATCGTTACCGTGATTCACGAGAAAGCCTTGAACCGAAAATGGCGGAGAGGGAGGGATTCGAACCCTCGGTAGTATTTTAGGCGCCCTGGGCGGTGGGTGGACTTGGGGCGAGTTCGGGCGTTTTCGGGGGAACTTGTTCCCGGGATGTTCCCGCCGCGTTCGCGATGGGCAGCTTTGTCGAGGCGTATGCCTCAGATGAGTCGAATTTCGAGGAAGCCAGGGACGTGGTTGGCTGACGTCTTCGCCATCGGCGGATCGAGGCAAGCCCTCTAAATCGATACCTATTTTGATTGATACAACGACCAACTATGAGTGGTGATATCCTAAGGGAAGCTACGACCTATGCTGATGAGCGGTATTAAGGAGATGCTGCGTCTGTACCAGCAGGCGGGTTGGGTGGCCCTTCGACAAAATGGGAGTCACGTGGTCGTAGCCAAGGGCGCCCAAAGGCAGACGATCCCCATGCATCGGGAGCTGAAGAAAGGTCTGGAGCACGCACTGCTCAAGGATCTGAAGCGTTCGAGGAGCTGACGAAATGCGCTATCACTTCAAGATTCACAAGGAGAGGAAGGGCTACTGGGCCCAGTGTGTTGAGCTGCAGGGATGCCGCACGCAGGGCGGCAATCTGGAAGAGCTTCACCGGAACATGAAGGAAGCTCTGAACGACTTCCTGGATGAGCCAGTCGCCTCTCGGCTGGCCTTTCCGCCGCCTCGGAAGCGAGTGCCGGGCCGCAGCGTCGTCGAGGTTGAAGTTGCGCCCAGGGTCGCCCTCGCTGCGCAACTGAGAGGGCTTCGCATCAAGCACCAGCTCAGTCAGAAACGGGCTGCGGCGCTGATCGGGATGAAGGGGCTCTACTCCTATCAGCGGCTGGAATCGTCAAAGACGGCGAATCCCGAGTTCGAGACGCTGATCAGGATCAAACGGGCGTTTCCGGAGTTCGAGCTGGATGCCTTGATCGCCTAGGGAATGCGTTGGCTAAGGTCCCGGGCAAGCCCTACAATTGAGCCTGAAAGCCTGCGTTTGGGAGGGATCAGAAGTGGTCGGGCACTGGAAATGGGTTGCTCTTGCGATCTTGGGTACAGGAGGAACGCTGTACATCCACGGATGCGGAAGGGATGACGGTTTTGCCGTACCCTTCCTGCTCGCCGAGCGCCTCTTCATCGGGACAGGCGAGTACAAGTCAAGCAAGGACTGGCACGCGCTCCTCAGGATCGAAGGGGCGGATTCAATCGCTTCCGGGTCGACGGTCACGCCCAACGGGACCGTGAACGTTCAGCAGCTGGGCGACACAGGCAAGAAACTCAACTTCGCGCACGGCCTCTTCCTGGACGAGGGACGGGGAGAACTCTACCTCGCTACGATCTTCACCCCCAAGACCGCGGAAACCTGCAATCCGGCTGCGATGCTCGGCACCTCCGACGACTGCGGCGCGATCTCGGTCATCTCGAGCGCCTCGTCCCTCGACGGAACGCCGGCGCTCTCCCGACACATCACGCATGCGAGCATCGTCCAGCCCCATAGCGTCTGGGTCGATACGACGCGGAACATCCTCTATGTGGCCAACACGATGGCCGGCAACATCCTGGTCTGGGACGACGCTTCCACCGTGAACGGAAGCTCGGACGGACCGGATCGGACGATCACCTACAGCCCGATGGGAAAGCCGGTTTTCGTCTTCGTGGACCCGGCCAATGATCGGATGTTCGTGGCCGCGATGAGCGGAACGATCCCGGGCTCCAGCGGCCCTTCCGTCATCGTGTTCAATAGCGCGTCGACGTTGAGTGGAGCGTCACCGACACCGGTCGCGCGGATCTACGGCG
>CAYJTX010000234.1:2742-5939 GCA_964372615.1 uncultured Bacteriovoracaceae bacterium
GCGCCACCAGCCTGCTTTCGGCCGGGAACAACTGCACGACACATAACGTCTGGTACGACGACTCGAGGAAGCTGCTCTTCGTCGGACACCACACAAACGAGATCCTGATCTTCGACATGAGCTCCGTCGACTTCACCGTGCCAGGCACGACCGACCTAACGAGCCTTGCGCCGAGAGTGCTCAAGATCAACGAGTCGACCGACAACTCCGACCAGCACAAGTGGAGCGCCTACGGCCTGTTTTACGTCGCAGCCACGGACCGGCTTTACGTGTCGGCGGGCTATTCGGGGTCTTCGACACTCACTGGATCCTGCGCCGGCGCGAGTGGAGACGAGTCAGCGCCTGCCCAGAACTCGGTCAAGGTCTACGACAACGTCTCCGACCCCTCCGTCTCCGGCGTCTACACACCGACCCGGGTGCTCCACTGGAGCAACCAGAACCAGTTCTACCCTCCGCAACCGCTTTGGGTGACGCGGCACTGACAGCATCGGAATGGCTGGATCGAATCGGACGGAGTCGTTTACGGAGACTCAGTTTCCTATCCGCTCTGGCCCATTCTTTAGCTCCTTACCCATCTGCCAGTATCCTCCGCTCGATCACTTCCGTCTCCGTGCATCCCAGCTCATCCGCCAAGTGCCGAACGCGTTCCACCACCTCCGGTCGCAGCCGATAGGTCCGGACCAGCTTCTTTTCGGCATGCGACTTCACCCGCCGGTCACGGAGCGGAAGATCCACCCAGAGCTTCACTTTAGAGTAAGGCATCCCATTGAACTCGGGCCCGTCCGGCTCCCGCCTGCGAAGGCGATCCACCACCGCCGCCAGCTCGCGATGCTTCAAGGGATCAAAATCAAAATGGAGCGGCAACCGCAAGACCGCGGCCGGCAAAACCTCCAGGATCCGAGGCTCGATGTTCTTCCCGGCCCAGATGGCGTCGTCGAGTGCGATCCGTTTGTTGCCGGCGAAAGGAATGTCCTGATTCGTGCGCAGGAATCCCTTGGCCGTCAGAAATCCCATCGTCTTCCGATAACGCTGATCGCGTCGCTTCTCCGCGTCCTGCTTCGCGCCATGAATGATCTTTCGAAGCAGTTCTTCCGTGCTCGGTTTCTTATTATCCATCGACGAAATCCTCCAGCTTGCCGCCGCCTTCGAGAATCCGGTCCACCAGCCCCGAAAACACACCGGAAGCGATGGCCTGTCGGATCAGCTGTTTGTTCTTCGCCGGCGCCTTCACCGCCTTGCTGACCAGCGCGGACTCGGCGTCGATCACCTTGACCATCAGATTCTCGAAGCTGAACAACTCGCCGAATTCAGCATTCTTCGGAACCCAGATCAGCGGGCTATCCTCGTCGTAGAGCAGCCCATGCGCCTTGAGAATAACCTTGAGCTCCTCCTTCACGACGTACTCCATCGTCAGGAACGCATCGAGATCACCGGTTTGAGCGAGGGGAAGCACCATCGAGATTTTTTCGTTCGCGAGCAGGCTCATTTGCCCGAGAAGGGAGACTTCGGACCTGGCGATCATCTGAAGCCCTTCCGTTCGCCGCTCTGAATTCAAAGTTTCAATCCGGTCGCTCAGCTCGGAGAAGATCCTCTGGAGCTGATCTTTGGTCTTTTCCACACCTATATTATCGGTAAAACAAAAACCATTGTAAATACTATATTTTAATAAGTAGTTTCAGTGTGTTAAAATTGGTAACATTTCGTACTAACCTCATACCTTGACCCAAACCTGCATCTTCTGCCACCGCGAGTCCCCTCTGCGATGCACAGAGATTATACGCCGAGGTACCTTGCTGAACTGTCTCCCGGTCGCGCGTGGAGGTATCGCCCCGTTGTCGAAACCGTCGCGTGCCCGAGCGTGGCCTGGACGAGCGAGATCGGACAGCCGCGCTCGAGCGCGTGGGACGCGTGGGCGTGGCGAAACCAATGCGGCGAGACCGGCACGTCCACCCCTGCCCTCGCTGCCGCTCGCTTTACGATCCGGAGCACCTGGCTCGGGTCGAGGTGGCCGCCGCCCTTCTGCGAAGGAAAGACCGGGTCCGAAGATTGTGCAGACAGCGTCTGCACTTTCTCGATTCCGATGCCGTCCCCCGATTGCGCAGACGCTGTCTGCGCAATCTCATACACGCCGGAGCCCCGAAGGCCCGCGAGCTCGCGCCAGGTCGCGGGCGAGAGAAGCACGACGCGGGTCTTGCCACCCTTGCCGTAGACCGCAACCTGGCCGGCGTCGTCGCGTGGGGCGAGGTCGCGCCACGTGAGCCGGCACAGCTCGCTCACCCGAAGCCCGCCGGCGTAAAGAAGCGTCAGCATCGCCCGGTTCCGCGGATCCCGCTCGTGCGCGATCACGCGATGGACCGTCGCCTCATCCAGAATCCGCTCCGAGAGGCTGTCCTTGGCGGCGATCGGGCGCAGGAATGCCCCCATGTTCACGGGTAGGTACCCTACCCTCACCGCGAACGTGAAAAGCGATTTGAGGACGGCTTGCGCGCGGCGCTGGGTGTTCGGCGCGAGCGAGACGAGATGGTTGAGGTAGTCTTGCACATGCCGGAGCCTCACCGTCCGGAGCTCGCGATCGCCGGCGTGGGCGCGAAAGCGCTCCCACTCGTACCTGTAAGCGCGGACCGTATGCGCCGGCCGGCCGTGGAGCCAAAGTGCTAACAGCATGTCGTCGTCTGTCACGTCGGCGGAAGCCGTAGGCCGCGCGCCCGGCGCGAGTTCAGCGGCCGGGGCCAGAGGCGACGGAGGAACCAGGCTGGCCGGGAGCCTTTGACGCACCGCTTCTCGCTGGCCGCTTTTGTCTTCTCCCATGCCCCCTAAAAATAGCACGAGAAGAAGTATTATCATGCGTTTTAGGTTGGGCTGCGGTTTCTCCGACGAGACAACTGGAGCAACGCATCAGAAACAGGCCGAAGCGCCTTTCGGCAAGGTTGCTCCCAACTCATGGAATCCACCATCATGTGAACCAGGCCTGGAGAGAAATCATCTCTTTTCCCACCTAGAACTTCTGTGAGTTCCTTTCGAATCGCCGTCAGATCGACAAAGTCGCTACCAGACTCTCTTCGTGCTTCGATATCTCGATCTACTGCTTGAATTGCTTCATTCACGAACTCTATGAAACGTGGAGTTAGGATCATCTAATCCTCCGGCGGAAGCCACGGCGTTCGAGATCTCGGGCTCGTGGAAAGCGCGGTACAACC
>CAYJTX010000235.1:0-5925 GCA_964372615.1 uncultured Bacteriovoracaceae bacterium
CGCCTGGGCGGAGCTGCGCGACTACGCCGGCGTCTATCTGAAGGAAGAGCTCCTGGCGGAGGCGATCGTGCGCAAGATCGCCGCCTCCAGCCGCTTTCTCCCTGTGGCCGCCCGGATGAACGGGGAGCTGAGGGCCTATGCCGACTACAAGGCAGAGCGGGACGCCCTGGATCTCCGATTCTGGCGCTCACCGACGGGCTCGGAGGTGGACTTCGTCGTGAACGGCGTCGAGGTACTCCCGTGGCGGGACTTCGTGGAGCGGCTCTGGGAGGGCGCTCTGTTTTGACTGACTCTCATCCGACGACGGGCTTTCTTGCTGACTCTGGCATTGGCCGCAGCCCTCCCATTGGGCCACGGTGCCCCGTCCACAAAACCGGGGTAACTCCAAAGACTGGGACGCCGTACTCGCTCTCGTGGCGGAGCTGGGGAATACGCTCGGCTCGCGCTGAGTGGGCGAGCGGGAAGAGGGGCCTCGTAAGAGCTGGGTCCCGACTACGGCGTCGCGGCGAAGGCAGCGGGCTGCCCCGTGCTCCTGGTTCCAAGCGCCATTTCGCCAGGAACGGAGGAAGCGCTGAGGCAATGACCGATCGGCGCGGCGGGAATCAAAGCGAAGTTTGGGGCGGACGGGTTGCGCAGGCACTCCGCGACTCCTACCGCAAGGGGCACTCCGAGCTCGCGGGCGTTTGCGATGCAGGCGCGAGCGACTGGCGAGCGATTCTGCGCGCAAAAGGAGGCCGAGAACTGCTTCGAGAAGCCCTGGCCGACGAGATCGGAAAGGCAGGCGATACCCATCGTCCGCTCCAGCGGACTTCCGCAGATCTGGGCAAGAGGCCACTGGGGATACCCCTCCCCCTTCTTTTCGCGGTAGCAGAGCCTGGCTTCCTCGGAGGAGTCGCGGCCGCAGAGCTGGATGGCTGCGCTCGGGTCGCCGACACCGCCCATGAGATCGTCGACGCAGTTCAGGGATGCGGTGGTAGGCACTCCACGCGGAACGGCAAGGGAACAGAGCTGGTCGGCGTGGTAGGCTCCGAATGAGTCGTAGGTCCCTAAGCCGATTGTAGAGGAATAGACCGTCCAGAAGCAGGACCCGGCCGGCTCACTGGGGTTGCGCCGGCAGAAATCGGTGGCCACCCCGAAATTGGCCGTGTATTCGGCTGGCCCGAGGAACGAAAGACGGCTCGTGTTCATACACGCGAGCGCCCCCGCCGGCGGGCTTGCTGCGCAATACGTTTCGATCAGTTCCCGGCCAATGGGCGCGCCGCCCATGCCGGAGCCCCAGGACGAACTCCGCAGCCCATCCCGGCAGGCCTGGTAGGCAGGCCGATCGGCCAAGGCTGCCGTGCTTGCGAGAATTTCGACTCCAGCGACCAGGAACGCGATCCAGGTTCGAACCATCAGGGACCCCTTTCTAAAGGTATCTATTTAGGCTGAGGTTGGACTGTGAATCAGGCAGCAATTGCTGTTCCAGCCCGCGAAACGGGCCAGGAGCGCTCGGGCGTCGATCCGCGTTGATCCTGTCAAGGCCCGACCTCTGTGTCGGGATGGACCCGGGTTCCGCGGCCATTCGAGCCGAAGGGTGTGCCAATCCTGTTGGGCCCGCCGTCCGTGGTTAGACCGATGAGCGACTCATGGCCCTTTTATTTTCTCACCTCTTCTGTGAGTCATGGGGGCACGGGCGGAGGTGGATGATGTTTGATCACGTAGGGGTCGAGGTCCTGGATCTGGAAAAGAGTAAGCGGTTCTACACGCAGACGCTGGCGCCGTTGGGATCAACGCTGGTCAAGGATCTCAAGGAATGGGGCGCGGCGGGTTTCGGGGTGGATCGCCCGCAGTTCTGGATCGGCCAGGGCAACCCGAAAAGCAGCGAAGACGCAGTGCATGTCTGTTTCGCCGCGAAGAACCGGGCGGAGCAGCCAGGTGTCTGTCTTGACGTTTCGTCAACGTAAGCCCCCGACTGGACCCCCAGTCCCCCTCTTCCCTTGACGTTTCGTCAATGGAGCGCGCCGGTCCTAGCGACTTTTCAGCGAATTGTGCGTTTCATTCCCCATGCTGCCCTGGCTGATCGCAGGCCTACTCAGCTGCGCGACTCCATCGCCCGCCGACTACGACGCCCTCGCCGAGGCGGTGCACCTGCACGGCTGCGACTCGCCGGAGGCGGGCAACCTCGGCTGGGAGTGCCGCGAGCTCGACGTGCACTTCGTCGTTCTCACGCCCGCGGGCGCCGCGCTCACCGAGAGCGACGCCCGCAACGAGATCGACATCCTGAACGAGCGCTTTCTGACCGAGACCGGCCAGAAGCTCGCGCGCTTCCGCCTCAGGTCGTTCACGTCGTTCGACGCCGCCCTCGAGTCGCCCTGCTCGCTCGTCGATCTCGCTCTCGCGGGCGTGGATTACAGCACGGCGGACTGGGTCTGGAACTTCAACGCCTGCGACGACGCCGCCGTCCGCGATCCCGGTGCCATCAACTTCTACGTCTACGACGCCTACACCGACGACGCCCGCTGGGGCGACAACACCTCCATGGGCAGGAACAACGGCGATCGGCCCTACGTCTTCCTGGACATCTCGCGCCTCAGCCACACCACGATGTCGCCCGAGGAGCACGAGATGGGTCACGCGCTCGGGCTCGGGCACGTGTGCGAGGAGAGCTCCGACGAAGATCCCGCCACGAGCATCATGGCTACCGGGCGCACGTACGGCGACGGGGAGCAGTGCCCCTACGGCGGCGGCGATCGCACGATCGGTTTCTACCCGGACCAGGTGCGCACGCTCGTCGAGCACATCGACGCGGTCGCCGACTGGATCGCGGAGCGCTGAAAGAGGAGCGGAGAGAGTCCCGGCAGCGACCCGCCAGCAGTCAGCGAACTGGCGCCGATCTTCGCGGCACCCCATTTCCTTTTTTCATGGCGCCCGTCGGCCATCTGGCAACCAACCGTCAAAAACACTCGGTTTTCGGCACGGCACAGCAATTGAAACCTGACTGCTTCATGCACGCCAAGACGGCGTGCGGGAGGTAGTTATGGAAGACACCCGATATCGGGAAACCCCGTTCGCTTATCTGTCAGCAATCCTTACATTTTTGGGTCTCACCCTCATCCCAGCCACAAGTGCTCAGGCGGCCTGCCCCATCGGCCTGAAGAAAGTCGAGTTCCAGGCCAAGTTCGACTGGAAGACGGGCATGAGAATCCAGGTCGGCCCGGCTCACAAGACGGACACCCTGGTCGCTCGGATCGTCAGCGCGGGCGGCACGTGCCGCGCAGTCTGCGACGTGAAGGTCTTCGAGCGAGACGCCGACCAGAAGCCCATCCTCATGGAGCTGGCTTGTCAGGATGCCGATTTCTCAGCGATCTCGACTCCCGCCACGCTTTTCTGGGAGACTCCCGAGGACATGAAGCCGGCGATCCGTTTCGGGACGTGGCTCCACGGCTACTCCCAGGCTGACTTGAAAGTTGAACGCGATCGTTACTCCGCGCCGTCCAGCGCCGAGCCGGGTAATCGGCTTGCCCGCGCGAACTAGGGCGTCGGATCGGGGGGCGGGCCGGAGATCGCAAGCGAACCTTGCGGCTCGACCTGTCCCCCATTCGTCGCACGCGAGCCTTGCAGCTCGACAGTTTTCTGCTGAGAAATCCGGGCCCCTCGGAGTAAGAAGGGGGCCATGTCCAAACCCACCCCCATCGCGATCAACGGGTTCGGCCGGATCGGGCGCAAGATCGCCCGCTTGGCATTTTCGAACGACAACATTCAGATCGTCGGCATCAACGACCTCGTCAAGCCCGAGCAGATCGCGCACCTCCTCAAGTATGACTCCGTGCATGGTACCTTGAAGGAAGACGTCCGGATTGAAGGAGGCGCGCTCGTCGTCGGGCGGCACCGAATCGCGCTGAGCGCCGAGAAGGACCCGACCGCGCTGCCCTGGCAAAAGCTCGGGGCGGCATTCGTCCACGAGTGCACCGGGATTTTCACGGACAAGGAAAAAGCCTCGGCCCACCTCAAGGCGGGCGCCAGGCGCGTCGTCATCTCGGCGCCCTCCAAGGACGCCGACGCGACCTTTTGCATGGGCGTGAACGAAAACGTCTACGACCCAGCGAAGCACACGATCGTCTCCAATGCCTCGTGCACCACCAACTGCCTCGCGCCGCTGGTGAAAGTCCTCGACGACGCTTTCGGCGTCGCGCGCGGGACGATGCTCACCGTGCACAGCTACACGAACGATCAACAAGTGCTCGACCTGCCCCATAAGGACCTGCGCCGCGCCCGCGCAGCCGCGCTCTCCATGATCCCCACCTCGACGGGCGCCGCGAAAGCGGTCGGCCTCGTGCTGCCGCACCTCAAAGGCAAGCTCGACGGCATCGCGATCCGGGTGCCGACGCCGAACGTGTCAGTCGTCGACTTCACGGGCGAGCTCAAGCGCGCCGCGACCCGCGACGAGATCAACGGCGCCTTTCGACAGGCCGCCGACGGCGCGATGAAGGGGATCCTGGCGGTCAGCGATCTTCCGCTCGTCTCGTGCGATTTCAACGGGAGCCAGCTCAGCTCGACCGTCGACGCCGAGCTGACGACCGTATTGGAAGGCACCCTGATCAAGGCGGTCTCCTGGTACGACAACGAGTCCGGCTTCTCGGCGCGGATGATCGACCTGACTCTCCACATGGCGCGAAAGGGCGTATAGGCGTGGCAGGGATCATTCAGGAAGCCACGGGCGGGGAAGCCGTCATTCGAAGCATCCGCGACCTGCCCCTCGAGGGCCGCACCGTGTTCATGCGCCTGGACTTCAATGTCCCGGTCGCCAACGGGAAGGTCGAGGACGAATCAAGAATCACCGAAGCGCTGCCCACGATCCGGCACGCAATCGAGCGCGGCGCCAGGTTGGTACTCGCCTCCCATTTCGGAAGGCCCAAGGGCAAACGCGACCCCGCCTATTCGCTCGAGCCGATCGCGGCGCATCTGGCGGTACTCCTGGGCCGGGAAGTGACGCTCGCCGACGACTGCGCGGGCGAGGGCATCGAGCTGATGGCCCGAAATCTCAAGAGCGGCCAGGTGCTCCTGCTCGAGAACCTGAGGTTTCGCGCGGGTGAAGAGGCGAATGACCCCGAGTTCGTGCGAGCGCTCGCGCGCCTCTGCGACGTCTACGTGACCGACGCCTTCGGCACCGCGCACCGCAAGCACGCGTCGACCTACGGCCTGCCGGCGCAGGCGGCGCTTCGGGGAATGGGGTTCCTCATCGAGAAGGAGCTCCGCTACCTGGATCCCATGCTCGAGTCCCCCGCGCGGCCGTTCCATGCCGTGCTCGGAGGCGCGAAGGTCAGCGACAAGATCCGCGGAATCGAGTCGCTCCTCCAGCGGGTCGACGGCCTGGTCATCGGAGGCGCGATGGCGCATGCCTTCTGGGCGGTCCAGGGCGAGAAGATCCCGGCCGGGGCCAGGCAGCCCAAGCCCGAGGACGTCGTCGCAGCCAGAAGAGTGCTCGCGGTGGCCAAGAAGCGCGAGATTCCCGTGCTGCTCCCGACGGACACGAACGGCGGATTCGACATCGGCCCGAAAACCATCGCGCGTTTCGCCACGTTCCTCTCGGACGCGCGTAGCGTGTTCTGGAACGGCCCGCTCGGGTGGTTCGAGAAACCTGAGTACGCGACCGGGACCTTCGAGATCGCGCGCCACCTCGCCGCACTCGACGCCATCATCGTCGTGGGCGGAGGCGACACCGTCTCGGCTGTCAAGCAGGCGGGCGTGGCCGAGAAGTACGACCACCTTTCGACGGGCGGCGGAGCGGTGCTCGAGTACCTGGAGGGCGATGGGCTCCCGGGCATCGAGATTCTCAAGACCTATCCGCGGCGCAACCCCGAGTCCCCGACTCTCAACTGAGGTGACCATGGCAGCAAAGCCCCGAGGCATCCTACTCGCCGGCAACTGGAAGATGAACCACGG
>CAYJTX010000236.1:0-5925 GCA_964372615.1 uncultured Bacteriovoracaceae bacterium
TCGCGCTGGGCCCGACGGTTCGAGGCCTTCGCGGGAGGGCTCGAGCTGGCGAACGCCTTCGAGGAGCTGACCGACCCGGTCGAGCAGCGCCGGCGCTTCGAGAAAGACATGACCCTTCGCGCTCGGACCTACGGGCCCGAGTTCCCGCCCTCGCCCATCGACGAGGGATTCATGGCCGCCCTCGACGAGGGGCTGCCGCCCTCGGGAGGCATCGCCCTCGGCGTCGATCGCCTCGTGATGCTGCTCGCGGGTGAGGCCGAGATCGACTACACGCTCTGGCTGCCCAGCGCGGCCTGGTAGCGGTAGAGGCGCGCGTACAGGCCGTCGCGCGCGACGAGCTCCGCGTGCCGCCCCTGTTCGACCAGGGCGCCCTTGTGCAGGACGACGATCCGGTCCGCGTCGCGCACCGTCGCTAGCCTGTGCGCGATCAGGATGGTCGTGCGCCCTCCCGAGCTCTCGCGCAGCGCCCGCTGCAACCGGCCTTCCGACTCGGAGTCGACGTTCGCCGTCGCCTCGTCGAGAATCCAGACCGCGGGATCGCTCGCCAGCGCCCGCGCGAACGAGACGATCTGCCGCTCTCCCATCGAGAGGTTCGAGCCACGCTCGAGAAGGTCCGTCCTGCGATCGAGCCCGGAGTCCGCGAGGAGCGCCTGAAGCGCATCTTCGGTACGGTCGACGGGCTTTCGCCAGAGCGACACGTTGTCGGAGACCGAGCCGCTGAAAAGAAAGACATCCTGCTGCACGAGACCGATCGCCGTGCGCAGCTCGCGCCGGTCGTAGTCCCGAAGGTCCCGGCCGTCGAGCAGGATCCGACCCCTCTGCGGCTCGTAAAACCTGAGCAGCAGGTTGATCACCGTGGTCTTGCCGGCGCCGGTATGACCGACGACGCCCAGCCGCGTACCGGGCGGGAGGTCCACCGAGAAATCCTTCAGTACCCAGCGAGGCTCCCCGGAAGGGTAACTGCCGTACGCGAACCAGACCCCCTCAAACGTGACGTGCCCGCGAACGCCCTCCAGCCTTCGGGGAGCGGCCGTCAGGGCACGCGACTCGAGCTCGGGCTTCCAGTCCAGCAGCGAGTAGATGCGCTCGGCCGAGGCGATGCCGGAGAGGAAGACGTTCCACTTGTCGGCGATCTCGCGCATGGGCTGAAAGAGCGAAAGGACGTAGGCGAAGTAGGTCACGAGTACGCCCAGAGGGAGCCGGCCGTCGGCCGCCATTCCGCCACCGAAGTAGATGACCAGCGCCATGGACGCCCCGGCCGCAAGCGTGATCGACGGCTGGAAGTAGGCGAACACCCGAACCGAACCGATCTGCGCGTCCGCATACCACTGGTTGACGTGGGCGAAGCGCGAGAGGTGGAGGCTCTGGCGGTTGAAAAGCTGGACGACGCGCATGCCGAGGATGTTCTCGGCCAGGAACGCGTTCAGGGCGGAGAGCCGACTGCGGGCGTTCCGGTAAGCGACCCGCAGCTGGCGGCTGAAGTGCACGGACGCGAGGCCGAGCAGCGGAAAGACGCTCGCCGCGATGAGGCCGAGGCGGAGGTCGAGAGCCAGCAGCAGGCTCAGAATACCGATCACCACGAGCGCGTTGCCGATCATCGTGACGAAGCCCGACGAGAACATGTCCGCCATGGAAGCGATGTCGTTGGTGACCCGGGTCACCAGTCGCCCTGCCGGATTCTTGTCGTAGACCGAAACGGGAAGCGCCATCAGATGCGCGAAGAGCCTTTGCCGCAGGTCCTGCATCACCCGCTGCCCGAGCCGCTCGAACACGTACGCGTTGCCGATCATGCAGGCCACGCGCGCGAACGACGCAGCCAGACAGGCGGCCCCGTAGAGCCAGAGAAGGTCATGGCGCTTCGGGATAATCGCTTCGTCGATCGCATAGCCGAAGAGCCGCGGCTCGAGAAGAGTGGCGCCCGTGCCGGCCCCCACCAGCGCCAGGCCGAGCGCGAGCAGCGCCTTCTCTTCCCAGATCCGAGCGAGCAGACGCCGGACCGCCGCGCGGTTCACGTGGCGCGCCTCGCGCTCCTCGACGTCGAGGTATGCCTCGAACCCCGTCATACGGGCGCCTCGTTCGGCGGCATGCTCGCCTTCGCCTCGACCACGTCGATCGACTCGATGAACTGCTCGAGATCCTCCTTGAGGCGCTGCTGCCCGTAGAAACGGCGGTACGCCCCGCGGCGATCGGCCACGAGCTCGAGGTGAGTCCCGATCTGGCGAATCACCCCCCCGTCCAGTACGACGATGCGGTCCGCGTCCTTGACGGTCGAGATGCGATGGGCCGCGATGATCTCGGTGTTTCGACCCGCGCGGGCGCGGAGGCTGCGCAGGATCCGTTCCTCCGTCTGCATGTCGACGGAGGAAAGGGCGTCATCGAGCACCAGGATGGAGGGTTGCTTCGCCAGCGCGCGTGCGATCGTCAGCCGCTGCCTCTGCCCTCCCGAGAGGTTCACGCCTCGCTCCCCGAGGCGGGTGCCGTAGCCTTCCGTCAGCCCCAGCACGTCGTCGTGCACGTTCGCGAGCGCCGTGTACTCCTGGATCTGAGTCGGCTTCAGCTGCGCGGCCGCCCCCGCCACTCGCCACTCATGCATTCCGAAGGCGACGTTCTCGACGACGGACTCGCTGAAGAGGAAGACCTCCTGGCCGACGTAGCCCACCTGCTTGCGCAGCTCGTCCAGCGGCCAGCGATTCACGTCGATTCCGTCGATGAAGAGCATGCCGTCGGCCACCGGGTAGACTCTCGGGAGCAGCGACAGCAGGGCGGACTTGCCGGCCCCGATGGCGCCGACGAAGGCGACCCGCTCGCCGGCCTCGATGGTGAGACGCACGTCGCTCAGCGCGAGCTTCTCGGATCGGGGAAAGCTGAAGGAGAGCCCCCTGAACTCGAGTCGGCCCGAGGTTCGCCAGGCGCCCCCCGGGACCGCTCCGGCCGGGAGCTCGGGCAGCCGGGCGACGGGAGTATCAGTCGCCTCGGCCAGCACCTCTTTCATGCGATCCGCGCTCACGATCGAACGCTGGAAGAACGCGATGGCCATTCCGATCGCCGTCATCGGCCAGACCATCTTCTGGATGTAGCGCTGGAAGGCCACGAACGTGCCGAGCGTGACGGCGTCCGCGATCGCGTACCGCCCGCCCACGAGGAGGAGCAGCACGAGGCCCAGGCTCATGACGAAGTCGAGGGTCGGACCGAAGGCGGTCTGCACCCGTGCGAGCTGAAGCGCCCCCTTCATGTACTCCTCGCCGAGCGCGCGAAACTGCTCGAGCCGCCGGTCCTCGCGCGCGAAGCCCTTGATGACCCGCACCCCGCCCAGGCTCTCCTGGGCCATGGCGGCGATTCGGCTGAAGGACTCCTGCAGCGAGAGAAATCGCTCGTGGATCCGTGTCTCGTTACGAATGACGATCCACGGCACGATCGGAAGCGGAAGAAACGCCAGGACCGCGAGCTTCGGCGAAAGCCAGAACATGACGATGGGCACGGTGACGAGGTAGATGATGGCGTCCACCAGCGTGAGCAGACCCGCGCCGATCGCCATCCGTACGGCGTCGACGTCGTTCGTCGAAAGCGACATGAGATCCCCGATCCTCCGCTGATCGAAGAAGCTCGCCGAGAGACCGAAAAGGTGCTTGGCAAATCCCTGCCGGATATCTCGCCCGGAGAGCATGCTGGAGCGAATCAGGTACACCCGCCAGCCGTACCGTCCGAGCGCCTGGATGACCGAGGTGAATAGATATGCTCCGGCGAAGGCCGCGAGCAGCGTCGCCGGCTTTCTCTCGACGACGACGTCGATTGACTCCTTCAGATAGATCGGCGGGAGGATTTCCAGGAGGTCGACGACGAGGAGGGAGAGAAGCCCCATGCCGACCAGCCTGCGGTACTTGTGAAGGTAGGCGCGAAGGACGGACGTCTCCTCCAGAAATCGGCGCCAGCGGCCGGTCGGGCGCGCGCGCGTTCGACCGGGCCTGAAGCCCGCCTCGAAGGCCGGGTCATGGTCGGTCAGTGGCTGGTCCATGGGGGGTCTCGCCGAAGTTCCGGAAATCCCGGGGCGGCGGGCTCTCGACCGAGACCGTATCACGAGTGATCGGGTGGGGGAACGTCAGCCGCCACGCATGAAGCATGAGGCGCCGAGCCGGTCGGGAGGCTCGCGTGCAATAGATGTCGTCGCCCGCGATCGGCCAGCCCCCCTCCGATAGGTGCACGCGAATCTGGTGTGTGCGCCCAGTGCGTGGACGAGCCTCGACCAGCGCATGCGAGCCGTGGCGCTCAAGCACCCGGAAAAGCGTGTGAGCCGAGTCCCCGCCCGACCTCACCGCCCCGAAGCGGGCCCGCTTGCCCTCGCGTCCGACGCGGCCCAGGTAATTGCGCACCTCCCAGGCCTCCGGCGGAGGCTCACGCCCAACGACGACCCAGGCCAGGTAGGTTTTCTCGGCGAGGTGCTCCGCGAAGAGACGTGCCGCCCCTGCGTTGGCTTCGCGCCGTTTTGTGAACAACACCACGCCCGAGGTGTCGCGATCGAGCCGATGGTGGAGCCCCAGGTAAGGGTCCACTCCCCCGTTGCGCCGAGCCAGGAAGCGCTTCACGGCGGCGACCAGGTGGTCGCGCGCGTCATCCAGGGTCGGCTGGGTCGGCAGCCCGGCCGGCTTGTCCACGACGATCAGGTCGGCGTCCTCGTAGAGGATATCCGAAGATGCCATCTCGAAGGGCCGGTCGGCCGAAGTCGCCCGCGACTCCGCGAGCCGGGCCCGATCCACGTAGGCGTCCACCTTCGCGCCCGCCGGCAGCTCCTTGGATGCGATCCGCACACGGCGGCTCGCGACGTAGACCGCGCCCGCGACGATGAGCTTGCGGGCCTGCCCGCGAGAGAGGCCCAGGCCCTCGGCCAGAATCAGGTCGAGGCGACGCCCGGCTTGAGCCGAAGTCACCGCGAGGGACTCTCTGCGAAGGCCCTTGGGGCCGGGGGGCCCTGGGGCGCGCTTCTGGGGCATGCCGTTCTTTAGCACGGCCCCTCTCGGGGCGGGTCAGGCTTCTCTCTCGCGGGGGCCGGGCGGGGGCCGCACAAGAGCCGCGCGCGCGGTCACACGCGCAGGCAGGAACTCATCTTCTCTTGGCCAAACACCCGGATCGCTTCCAGAGGGAGATCGACCCGCGCCCCGAAATCCCTACCCAGGGGGCCACTGCGAAGCCTCTCCTGTCGCGGCCGTCTTCGCCAACTCGGGGCACCCCGGAATCGGGTGATTGAGGGGCGCATCCCAGGGCATTGACTTTATGCTTCATGTATGACATTGTAATACATCAAGAAGGGATGCTCGTGCGCTTGTGCGGGCCGGGAGATGCAGTGATGAAAAATAGCGCCGTCACAATTCGAATTCCTAAGAAAATGAAGCGAGAACTGGAGGAGTTGGCTCAGGAGGAGAACATTCCAGTCAGTGATCTCATTCGTGAGTCGCTCGATCATTTTCTCGCGGTGAAACGGTTTCGGCAGCTCAGGAGCAAGACGCTTCCTTTCGCTGAGGCTCAGGGACTGCTGACCGATGAAGAGGTCTTCAAGGCGATTTCATGAAGATCGTTCTCGATACGAACGTCGTCATAGCGGCGTTCGCGACCCACGGACTCTGCCACTTGGTGTTCGAGGCGGCCTTGGCCCATCATGAGATCGTCCTAAGCCCGCACCTCATTCAGGAGATTCAGACGAACCTCACGAAGAAGCTCAAGCTCCCCGAGGAGCGGGCGCGAGAAATAGTGGTGTTTCTGAAAAACCAGGCGGTACCTTTGGCGAAGGATCGCCCAGTGGAAGGCATCCAGTGTCGCGACCCAGAAGATCTCAAGATCCTCGCGCTCGCGATGAATGAGCGAGCGGACGCGATTGTGACCGGCGATCAGGATCTCCTAGTGCTCAAGGCAGTCGGTGCGATCGTGATCGTTTCT
>CAYJTX010000237.1:0-5924 GCA_964372615.1 uncultured Bacteriovoracaceae bacterium
GTGGAGGCACCAGGCTCTGAGGCCGCGTGAGGCGTCCCAGCGCTTCCAGGTCGGGCAGGAAGAGCTGATGTGCCAGGATCCTCTCAACCAGCGCCGTGAGGACGCGCGCGCGCCAGCTGCGAGTCCGCGCGGTCAACGTGCCTCGAATGACCGTCTTCGTTTCCGGCGGCGATCCCGGCGGAGCCGGAAGAAACTCGATGGTCCAGCGGACGTTTTCGAACATGCGGGTCACGCGCTCGGTGGAGTCAGTCTGAAGATGCAGCTCGATCTTGCGATCCTTTTCGTAGCGGAACGCAAAGAAGGTCAGCTCGTACCGGCGCCGCTTCTGTTGTTTCGGTTCGACGCCGAGCCTGATTTTCGCCCCCGAGCTCACGAACTGCTCCGAGTACCCGAAGGGTTGGAGGCGAAAGTCCAGGGCCTGCGCGTCCGCTGTCATGTGATGCCACTTCGGCCAGTTATGGAGCACGTGCAGCGACCGGCCGAGCGTGGCCGAATCGAGCGGCGTTCCGACTTCCCTCACGAAAGTGATGTCCCGGTCGCCCTCCGATCCGAGATAGGCGGTCGTGCCCCCGATCGCCACGACGACGGCTCCGGCAGCGGCGAGGGCGATCTTTACGGTGCGCGAGGGCATTGCTCCAGTGGATATCATAACCATGCCGCGCGCGCCTGACGCCCCTGCGGTTGTCGAGCTGACCGCGGACTGGCTCGCCGTCCACAATCCCGCCGGCTGGCTCACGATCGCTGGGCGTCCGGGCGACGCGCCCGCTCCGATCCTCAAGGAATGGGCTCGCGAGCGCTATGGCGATATCTGGATCGTGCACCGGCTGGATCGTGAAACCAGCGGAGTCCTGTTGCTCGCACGGACGGCGTCGGCACACCGGAACGCCAATCACTGGTTTCAGACTCACCAGATCCGGAAGCTCTACGATTGCCTGGCCGTCGGCGTGCTCCTCGCGCCAGTCGTTCGCCTGAACACGCCCGTAGAGGGCCTGCCCGCGGTGACCCAGGTCGGGGTCGTCGAGGCCTACCTGGAGGGATTCCTCGGGCGAGTTCGGCCCCTCACGGGTCGGCGCCATCAGATTCGAAAGCAGCTCTCCCAGGCCGGCTTCCCGCTCTGGGGGGACCCGACCTACGGCGGGCCGCGTTCCGTGCGCCTGGGGGGCAAGCCGATGGCAGTCACCCGAGTCGCGCTTCACGCCACATCGCTCGATCTGCCCGACGGTAAGCGGTTCGAAACACCCTGGTCCGACGACTTTCGAGGCTGGGTCGAAGCCTTGCGAACGCTGGGAACGCCCCGGGCGTAGGTGACGGCTATGTCCAAGCGCCCACCTTGCCTGGATGCTGCCTGGTCGCTCCGCGAGAGACGGGGATGGCTCGCGAGGTATGACGCCCTCCGCGTCTTTCACGGGCCGGGTGAGGGCGAAGGCGGATTTGAGCGCATCCTGATCGACCGGTTCCGGGGAAAAAAGGGGGATCGCTACTGGGTGACGCTGAGGCCCGATGACGGAGAGGAGGAGTCCGGAATCCTCACGGCGGTGACGCGCTTTCTGGAGAAGAGAGGCGCGAGGGCGGCGGTCGCGTCCTCGCGCGCGGCGGAAGGGGGCACGAAGCCCGTTTTGACGACGCTGCTGGGCGCGGTCGCGGATCTCGGTCCGGAATCCGTGGCCGAGGGCCCGCAGCAGTCGCTCGTGTGCTTTGCCGGCGTGGGCCATCCAGGCCTCTTTGTCGACCATGCGCCCCTTCGGAACTGGCTCCGGCGCAGCGCGAAGGGCTGGAAGGTGCTCAACGCCTTCAGCTACACGGGTAGCCTGTCCGTCGCGTGTGGGCTCGGGGGCGCCGCGGAGGTCGTGTCCCTGGACCTGGGAAAGCCCGTGCTCAGGTGGGCGGACCAGAACTGGAAGCTGAACGAGCTCGATCCTGCCGCCCACGCGATCATTGGGGCTGATTTTTTTGAGCAGGCGGCACGGTGGAAACGAGAAAAGGTCGTCTTCGACTGCGTGATCATCGATCCCCCCTCCTTCTCGAGGGGGCCGTCCGGACCTTTCTCGACCGCGAAGGATCTCGCGCGTCTTCACGCTCTCGCGATTGACCTGGTCGCGAGCGGAGGGACGCTCGTCACGTCGATCAACTCGGAAAAGATCCCCAGAGCCCAGTTCGACCGGGAGGTCCGGGCCGCGCTTGCCGGCCGCAGACGCAAGGGGCTCGTCTTGCGAGAGATCGAGTTACCCGAGTGGATTCCGACCGATCCTGCGCGTCCCGAGCAGCGGTACCTCAAGGGTCTGGTGCTTGCGCTCGACTAGCCGAGGTCCGACAACTCCGCCGGCAGCCGGCTTTCGAACTCCAGGGTCTCTCCCCCGATCGGATGCGGAAAGCGCAGCCGGGCGGAATGGAGCGCGAGCCGGGGAAAACCATCGCCCGCGCGCCCGTACTTCCGATCGCCGAGGAGCGGGAATCCCTCGGCGGCTGCCTGCACTCGGATCTGGTGGCTGCGACCCGTGTCCAGAACGAGCTCAACGAGAGTCAGCGGATCGGAGCGCCAGAGGCCCCGGCCGACGGGTCTCCCGCCGAGACGAGCGTCCTTGCCGGTCAGGCCGGATCGAACGACTCGAACGCTGTTGGTCGCCTCGTCCTTGAGCAGGCGATGGCGCCACTGAAACGTCGCGGGCAGCTCGCCGTGGAGCCAGGCCAGATAGGTTCTTTTCAGTTCGCCTTCGCGCAGCGCCTCTGTCAGGCGATTGGCGGCCTTCGAGCGCTTGGCGACGACCATGAGCCCCGAAGTACCGCGATCGAGCCGGTGCACGAGGCCGACGTAGGGGCGACCCAGCCGCTCCCGCAGCCAGCTCACCACGTTGGGCGAGTCCGTGGCTTCGCCCTGGCTCAACAGGCCGCAGGGCTTGTCGAGGACGATCAGATTCGGATCCTCGTGGAGGATGCGCGGAACGAGCCCGGGCGGCAGCATTTGCCGCCGAGTGTTCCTCGGAGACAAAGCGGAATACAATAGAAATTACATGAGCGTCCTGTCCCGAGGACGGTCCGAGACGAAGGCGAGCGTGTCACCCCGGGCGCCCCCAGCGAAAGTGCCTCCTTCCCTGCGCACAGCGATCGCATGGGTGGCCCTGGCGCTCGCCTATGCGCTGGCACTTTCGTTTTACAAGGGGGCCGCGCTCGAGCGTCTCGCGAGGGAGCAGGCTCGAGGCCTCGAGTCTCGGCACGCCTCGGTCCTTCGTCATTTTCAGGCAAGCTTTTACTTCTTCTACGAAGATCAGTTCGTCCCTGGAATTCGCAAGACGCTCGAGGAGGGCGGAGGTCTGGAGCGGATTCAGGTGCTCTCGTCCACTGGCAAACTCCTCTTCGACTCGGCTGACTTGTCGAAGGGCGGGCAGGCGGTCCAGCCCCAGGACCAGGCTCGTCCGTTTCTCCATCGAGAGATCATCGCGCGACTCAGCGTCTCGTCGCCGAGCCTCTTTACCGCGGGATTTCGCGTGCAGGTCCTGATGCCCGCGGGGCAGTACGGGGTGCTCTACACCTTCGATGGCTCCGCGATCCGGCTCCGGGTGCTCGCGCTGCTGGGGGGCGGGCTCGGGTTGGCGGCGCTCATGGCGTGGCTGCTCAGCAGGGCGCGGTCCGTGGGAGCGCTGCTTGAGCGCGCGGCGTTCGTGCGCGCCTCTCTGGGCCGCCTGTGGGGGCTTCGATCTAAATTTCTCTTCACCATCGTCCTGATCAACCTGATCACCGGCTCGATCGTCTTCGTCACCTTGAGCGAGCTTCAGACACGCGAGGAAACGCAGCGGATTAGAAAGGAATCCCTTCTTTTCGCCCAGTTTTCGACAGCTCAGGTGATCTCCGATTTTTCCAACTACTTCTACTTCCTCTACGCCGAGAAGTTCCTTCCCGGAATCAAGACGATCGTCTCCACGAACGAGAACCTGCTCGGCATTCGAGTGATCTCGAGGCGAACGGGTGTCGTGCTCTTCGACAGCGAACAGGTGGGCTGGTCCAGCTCGACCCCGCAGCCGGCGGGCGATGCCACGAAGGCCGAGTTCCCTCCCGACATCGAGGCCGAGCTCAAGGCGAGGGACGTCGTCGCGCGTGACCTCGAGAGGGGAGGCGAGACACTCCTTTCCGTGGTCAACACGCATCGGAACGAGAACAAGGAAGCCGTGTTTTTCGTGGAGTACCTCTTCTCTTTTCAGACGCTAGCGGGAAGCCTGCGCGCGATCCGAAGGCAGATCCTGCTTGATCTCGTGCCGTCGCTCGCGCTCGGGATGCTGATCGCGGCCGTGTTCGCGCAGCTCCTGATCTCGCCGATCCGGAGGCTGGTCGCGGCCCTTCAGCGCGTCACCGAGGGCGACTACGACGTCTCGGTGGAGCTGCAGAGATCGGACGAGATTGGGGAAGTGGTCAGCGCCTTCAACTCGATGACAAGCGAACTTCGCAAGAAGAAGGAGCTTCGGAAGTACCTGTCAGACTCGACCTACCGGCAGGTCATGGAGGCGCCCGATACGCCGGGAGGGGCGCGTATCGGCGGAACGCGGGTCGAGGCGACCATCCTCTTTTCGGACATCCGGAACTTCGTGGGGCATTGCGAGAACCTCGACGCCGAGGAGGCCACCGCGATGCTCAACGAGTATTTCGCGGAGATGGTCGAGGTTGTCTACAAGCACGGCGGCGAAGTCGACAAGTTCATCGGGGACGCGCTGCTCGCGGTCTTCTACTCCGGCGAGGAGGCACGCACCATTCGGTCGGCGCACGCGCCGACGGGGCCCTCGTCGACGGCGACCGCGCTCCAGGCCATCACGTGCGCTCTTGAGATGCGGGAGCGGCTGGGCGAGTTCAATGCCCGCCGGGAGAGCGCGGGCAAGAGCCGGATCGAGATCGGCGTGGGGATCACCCACGGCGAGATCATCTCAGGGCCGATCGGCGCGAAAGATCGCATGGACTTCACCGTGATCGGCGACGTCGTCAATCTCGCGAGTCGGATCGAGAAGCTCTCCAAGGCCGGCCGGCATTCCAAGATCGTGTTTTCGGAGCACGTCGAGCGGAAGATCCGCGGTCTCCTCGATTACGAGCAGCTGGCGACCGAGATCATCCCCGGCAAGGAGGAGCGCATCGCGGTCTTCGAGCTGATCCGCATCCGCGACCTCGACAGCCGGGTCAGCCAGCTCGCGTCGGACGACGCTACCGTCAGGCGCAGGACAGTTGAGCTGCTGGCGCAGTCGCGCAACCCGGGAGCGATTCCGCACGTTCTCAGAGTGCTCGTGGATGTCGACGAAGGCGTGCGGCTCAGCGCCATCCAGGCGGTGGCGAAGCTCGCCGTGCCCGACGACCCGGCCATCCTCGACGTGCTCTTCGGGCGCATGTCCGCGGAGGTCTCGGACAAGACCATCGCCTCACTCGTGGCGGCCATCGGCCGGGTCTGCACGGGCGAGCGGATCCTCGACCTTGGGCCGTTCCTCGACTCTCCCAATGAGCGCATTGTCGCCAACGCCGTTGAGGCGCTGGGTCAGGTTCGCAATCCCCGGGCCACGGACCTGATCCTCCCGAAGCTCTCGAGCAGGAACAACCGCGTGAAGGCCAACGCGGCCATGGCGCTCTTCGCGGCCGGGCATCTCGAGGTGATCGACACCCTCAAGCCCATGCTCATGCACTCGGACCCGCTCATGCGCTCGAGCGCGGCCTTCGCCATCGGGGAGCTGCCGGCGCTAGCGCATCGGGACCAGATTCTGGAAACGTGGAAGACGCGGCCGCATGGAGTCCGCCTCTTCCTGGCGGAGCTTCAGGAATGCGTGCCGATGCTTGTCACGCTCCTCAAGGATCGGGAGCCCATGGTCAAGCGGCAGTCCATCATCGCCCTCGGCAAGATCAAGGACCGCTCGGCGGTGCTGCCCATCCTGGACGCCATCGACCTGAGCACGGACTCCAAG